>NZ_BAABJO010000017.1:0-163801 GCF_039543345.1 Pseudonocardia adelaidensis
GACGGACTTCCGGCGGGGGACACTAGAAGGGGAGTGCAGTTGCGTATCGCCGTCACTGGCGCGGCGGGCCGGCTCGGCCGGCACGTCGTGGCCCGGGCCGTGCGCGCCGGGCACGAGGTCATCGCCACCGACCTGCCCGGCGCCACGGGGAAGCCCGACGGGCGCGTCGAGTGGCGGGGCGCCGACCTCACCGACCTCGAGCAGACCCGGGCCGCGCTCGCCGGAGCCCAGGCCGTGATCCACCTGGGCGGGCTGGTGCACCCCCGCTACCCGGAACCGGAGGTCCACCGGGTCAACGTGAACGGCACGTACCACGTGCTGGTCGCCGCGGAGGAGCACGGCCTCGACGGGGTCTGCCTCGCGTCGAGCATCAACGCGATCGGCGGCGTCTACAGCGCCGCGCCGCGCTACGACTACTTCCCGGTGGACGAGGACCACCCGACCTACGCCGAGGACCCGTACAGCCTGTCGAAGTGGATCGTGGAGCAGCAGTCGGCGTCGTTCGCCCGCCGCCGTCCGGACGTGGCGTTCTCCGCCCTGCGGCTGCACGGCCTCCGCGACGACGCGGCCTCCGCCCTGCGGGACGGCCAGGACGAGCGCAACCGCAAGGACCTGTGGGGCTGGGTGTCGTTCGACGCCGCGGCGGCGGCCTGCCTGCTGGCGGCGCTCCGCCCGACGCCGGGCCACGCCGTCTACCACGTCGTGGCCGACCGCACGACCACCTCGACCCCCAGCACCGAGCTCGCGGCGCGCTGGTACCCCGGGGTGCCGCTGCGTGCACCGATGGCCGGCACCGCGGGGTTCTACGCCACCACCCGGGCCACGGCCGACCTCGGCTGGGACCCCGCGGACGACCACCCGGAGATCGGCCCCGGCGAACGGTCCCGCCTCCCAGCCTCCGCCTAGACGATTCCCAATAGGCAAGACCCGGTCCTTCTCCGGGGCCCCCTCGCAGCTCGAGGGCGCCCCCGACGGCCGCGACCACGCCCGTCGAGCGCTCCCCGATCGCCCTCGACCACAGAGCCCCCAGGAATCAACCGTCCAGCGGGCCGTCAGGCGGGGCCGTTGCGTCGTCGGTGATCTGGTCGGGCCAGATGGCCTGCCCGGGCAGCCTGTCGTGGTCCCCGCCGGCCCGGAGGCTCTCGAGGAGCAGCGCCATGCAGCGTTCGGAGGCCAGCTGCGCCGTCGCGCTCTGCTCGACGGCCAGCGGGTGGGCCAGCAGGGCGAACATCACAGCGACGTCGCCGGTGCCGACGTCGGTGCGCAGCGTGCCCTCCGCCTGCGCCCGGCGCACCACGCGGTCGAGCAGGTCGACCATGTGCCGGCGGGCCTGGTCGGCGTTGCGCTCCTTCTTGAGGACCGCGTGCATGTGCGGGTAGGCCGTCAGGAGCCGGAAGGACAGCCGCAGCTCCTGGGACTGGCGCAGGATGCGCACGAGTGCGTCCCACGCGGAGGCTTCCTCGGTGACGGCGGCGTTGGCCTCGGCGATCGCGTGGTCGAAGTTGTCCACCGCCACCGCCCGGATCAGCGCCTCCCGGTCGGCGAAGTGCCGGTACAGCGTGCCCGGCGCGACGCCCGCCGATCGGGCGATTTCCTCGGTGGGCGCCTCGGGCCCGTGCGTGGCGAACCACGTCTTGGCTGCGGCGACGATACGGTCGCGGTTGCGGCGCGCGTCAGCCCGCAGGCGGGGCAGCTGCTCGTCTCCCACGGCCGTCCTCTCGGTCTGGCTCTCAGCGTTCTATCAGCACGGAGCGCCACTTTCCCATGATCGGGGGTCCCTCGATCGGGCGAGACGGTATCTGCGAGACTCCTCTCTCGTTTCCAGAGCGTGGTGATTGTGCCGCATCTTCGGGAGGGGAGCGTGCAGCAGATGAACAGGCGGCGTGTGCCGACTGGCCGGCTGCAGCGGATCGGCGCGGCGGGCTGCGGTGCCATGGCGGTTCTGCTGTTGGCCTCGTGCACGACCGAGGAGCCGGGGAAACCGACCACCGCGACGGTCGAGCGTGCAGCGGTCACCAGCGGCGTGTCCGGCACCGGGTCGATGACCGCTGCCAGCCAGCAGAACATGGGCTTCCCCAACGGCGGCCAGCTCACCAACGTCTTCGTGAAGGTCGGCGACCGCGTCGAGCCGGGACAGGTGATCGCCACCGTCGACGACTTCGCCTTGCGCCAGGCGTTGCAGCAGCAGCAGGGACAGCTCAACTCGCAGCAGGCGGCCCTCGACCGGCTGATCAACTCGCCGGTCGCCGACGGTGCGCAGGACACGCTGTCACAGGCCCAGGAGATCCTGGACAAGACGCGCAAGCAGGCCGACGAGGCGCTCGACGCGGCCGAGCAGGAGATCGACAACGCCAAGCGCAAGCTCGACATCGACGAGAAGGCCCTGGACAAGGCCGAGGACAAGCTCCACGCCGACCAGCGGGCGTGCGGCGACGACGACGGCACGGTGGCCAACAGCACTACGTCTGATGACAGCAGCTCGGCGGACCGGAGCGGTGCGTCGGGCGGTAGCGGTTCGTCGAGCGGCGGCCGCAACAACGCCGAGGGCGACGAGGACGACGAGGACGACGACGGCAGCACCAAGGGGTCGTCCGGCGTGTTCGCACCGAGCATCTCCTCGCAGCCGCTGGTGTCGACGAGCAGCAACCCCGCCGCCTGCACCGCCATTGCGGCGGACAAGCAGGCGGTGGTGCAGGCCAAGCAGCAGGTCGTGGTGAGCAAGAACGCGGTGGACACCGCGGAGAAGCAGCGCGACAACCAGCGGGCCAGCGGCGAGCTCTCCATCGCGAACGCCGAGCAGGGCGTGGTCAACGCCCGCAACAACGCGAACTCGGAGAAGTCGGACCGGCCCTTCAACATCGAGGAGCAGCGCGGCGCGGTCGTGAGCCAGCAGGCTGCCGTGGCCGCCGCGCAGCGCGACCTGGACAACGCGACACTGCGTTCCCCGGTGGCCGCCACGGTCTCGGCCATCAACGGTGTGGTGGGCGAGTACGTCGCGCCCAGCAGCGGCACCAGCGCACTCGCCCCGGGCAGCAGCGCGGGCATCCCGGGCGTGGACTCCGCGTCGGCTGCGCAGGCCGCGGCCGGGGTCGGCGCCAACCCCGCCCGGCCCGGCGGCACCCAGTTCGTGGTGCTCGACAACATCGACGCGTTCCAGGTCGTGGTCCCGTTCAGCGAGGCCGACGCCGCGACGATCGTGCCGAACCAGAAGGTGAACGTGTCGGTCGACGCCGTCCCGGACGTCACGCTCGAGGGCACGGTGCTGTCGGTCGCCCCGACCGGCACGGCCATCTCCGGGGTGGTCAGCTACTACGTGACGATGGTCGTCCAGAAGTCGGACCCGCGGATCAAGGACGGGCAGACGGTGCGCGCCACCGTCGTGACCGAGGAGCTCGACAACGTGCTCACGGTGCCGTCCTCGGCGGTGCGCCAGGAGGACGGCCGACCCACCGTGACGGTCGTGGACCCCGACGGATCCCAGAAGTCCGTGCCGTTCGAGGCGGGCAAGGTGGGGGCGGACCGCACGCAGGTGCTCTCCGGCCTGCGGGAGGGGCAGCAGGTTCTGTTGCCCGCCGCCCGGTGAACGAGCGGATACTCGAGCGGGGGAGGGAGTCGGTCCATGTCTGAAGGTCCGGCCACGGAGCCGGTATCGACGGTGAGCAACGGAAGCAGCGACCGCAGGGGCGCCGAGGCGGGGAGCGGCGATGGCGCCGCAGGTGGCGCTGCCGGAGGCGGCGCTGCCGAGCCGAAGCCGAAGCGGCAGATGTCGCGGGGCACGCGCATCTCGCTCATCGTGATCCTCGTGATCGCGGTTCTGGCCGGTGGTGGGGTCACGGCCTGGTACTTCATCGACGCCCAGAACTACGTCACCACCGACAACGCCCAGATCGACGGCGACAAGATCTCGGTCAACGCGCCCACCAGCGGCACGGTGATCGACTGGAGGGCCACGCAGGGCGCGCAGCTGCAGGAGGACAAGGTCGTCGGGCGCATCCGCATCCAGGGCGCGTTCGTCCAGCCGGAGATGCCGGTGCGCGCGCCGGGCAACGGCACCGTCGCGGTCAACAACGCGGTCGAGGGCACGTACGTCACCGCGGGCACGGAGCTGGCCGTGGCCTACGACTTCTCCAAGATCTTCGTCACGGCGCGGGTGGACGAGACGGACATCGACGACGTCCGCGCCGGCCAGATCGTCGACATCGACGTCGACGCGTTCCCCGGTCACGTGTTCAGGGGCACGGTGCGCGAGGTGCAGGGCGGCGCCGCGGGCGTGTTCTCGGTGTTCCCGGAGTCCAACACCTCCGGGAACTTCCAGAAGGTCACCCAGGTGATCCCCGTGAAGATCAACATCGAGAACCCGGAGGGCCTGGGGATCGTCCCCGGCATGAACGTCACCGTGAAGATCCACAAGGGCTGACCGGTGACGCAAGCGGCCCAGGCTCGCGCGGAAACCCGCCCGGCCTCAGGGGGATGGCTCCTGCCGCTCGTCGTGCTCGTCTCCGGCATGTTCATGTCGGTGCTCGACACGAGCATCGTCAACGTGGCGATCCCGAAGATGCAGAACGTCTTCGGGGTCACCGCGGACGACATCGAATGGATCGCCACGTCGTACACGCTGGTGCTCGGCGTGGTCGTGCCGGCCAGCTCGTGGCTCGCCAACCGCGTCGGGATGACCCGGCTGTACATCTTCTCGCTGCTCGCCTTCGCGGCGGGATCGGCGCTCTGCGGTGTCGCGTGGGACCTGGACAGCATGATCGCGTTCCGGGTCCTGCAGGCCATCCCGGGCGGTGTGCTGCCGGTCGTGAGCCTCTCGATGCTCTACCAGATCGTGCCGAAGGAGAAGATCGGCAGCGCGATGGGCATCTACGGCCTCGGGGTCGTCGTCGCGCCCGCCGTCGGCCCGACGCTCGGCGGCTACCTGGTCGAGTACGTCGACTGGCGGCTGATCTTCTTCATCAACGTCCCGGTCGGCATGCTGGGGGCGATCGCGGCCTTCCTCCTCCTGCCCGCGTTCACCGGGCAGCCGGCCGGCCGGTTCGACCTCCTCGGATTCCTGGCGATCGCCACCGGTCTCTCGTCGCTGCTGCTCGCGCTCTCGGAGGGGCAGTCGTGGGGGTGGACGGCCTACCCGACGGTGATCCTGATCATCCTCGGGCTCCTGTGCCTCGCGCTGTTCGTGGTGATCGAGAACGCGGTCGAGAACCCGCTGCTCGACATCAGGGTGTTCCGCGTGTGGCCGTACACGAACTCGCTGCTGCTGATCTCTGTGCTCTCGATCGGCCTGTTCTCCGTGCTGTTCTACATCCCCGTCTACCTGCAGCAGGCCCGCGGGCTCGGGGCGTTCGAGGCCGGGCTGCTGCTCATGCCCCAGGCGCTCGTCATGCTCGTCCTGATGCCGGTGGCCGGGCAGATCTACGACCGCATCGGCGCCCGCGTCCCCGCTGTCGTCGGCCTGACGATCATGATGATCGCGACGTACATGATGCGGGACCTGACCGCGGTCACGTCGCAGGGCGAGATCATCGCGCTGCTGTGCCTTCGTGCCTTCGGCACGGGGCTCTGCATGATGCCGATCATGACGAGCGGGATCTCGTCCGTGCCGCCCACGATCGTCAGCTCGGCGAGCGCGTTCAACAACGTGGTGCAACGGGTCTCGGCGGCTCTCGGCCTCGCCGCGCTGACGGCGTTCATGACCATCCAGCAGGCCCAGCTCAACGCCGACCGCAGCGGGCTGATGAGCCCCGACATGATGCCGGAGCTCGGTCCCGGGCAGACCGGCCAGGTGCTCGGCACCATGGCGATCTACCAGCAGACCAACACCCAGGTCTTCGTGTCGGCGCTCGACGACGTCATGCTGATCACCACGATCATGACCGCCATGGCGGTCGTGCTCGCCTGCTTCCTCCGGCACGGACGCAGCGCGCCCGCAGGCGGCGGCCCCGCGATGGTCGACTGAGGGGTCGCTCTCGCTCACCGAGGCGGGGTGACCACCGCCGTGTAGTGGCGCACCCGCTCGTCCACGTCGTCCAGCACCGCACGCGCCGCGGGGGAGACGTTCGCCGCGTCGACGTCCGGGCCCGCGAAGCGCCGCACGTCGGCGAACGAGTCGAACAGTGTCAGGGTGACGTACTCGGTGCTCGTCGCCGCCGTCCGGCGCAACAGGTAGGCACCCCGGAAGCCGTCGAGGCCGCCCAGCGCGTCGAGGACGTGGTCGCGGAACTCCTGCTCGTAGGCGGAGGGGTCACCGGATGTGCGGGCGCTCCAGATTCGAACGATCATGCGTCGATCGTCCGCGTCGCCGCCGCGCCCGGCTTGACGATTCGTGCTCATCCGCCAGGATGCGTCGCACGTGGCTGGGCGGGTCACCGACCTCCGCCCGCACCGCCCGGGTGAGGTGGGCGTGGTCGGCGAACCCGAGATCGGCGGCCAGCCCGGCGAGGTCGCGGTGGCCGTCGGCGAGCCGGTCGAGCGCGGCCCGCACCCGCAGGTGCCGGCGGTACCGGGTGAGCGTCTCCCCGGTCTCGGCGCGGAACACCCGGGAGAGGTGCGACCGGGAGACGCCGAGCAGCCGCGCGAGGCGGACCAGCCCGTCGAACGCCGGATCGGCCACCAGCACCTCCCGCGCCGCCTCGGCCAGCCGCCGGTGGGACGGGGCGCCGTCGCGGGCCGGGGCGCTCGCGGGGTCGCGGAGCAGGCCGTCGGCGAGCCGCACCACCCGCTCGGACAGCTCGAACCCGTCCGCGCCCTGGCGGGCCCGCGCGAGCAGCGCACGGTGGGCCATGTCGACCGGTCCGGACGTGCGCAGCGTGGCGGGCAGCCTGCGCGGCAGCACGTCGTCCGCCAGCCGCGGACCGAGCGAGACCACCGTGCAGGCGTCCTCGCGGCCGGGCCGGTGGGCGATGCTCTGCTCGTCGCCCGCGCGACCGACGAACGCCCGGACCGGGTCCACCGTCGTCTCCGCGCGGCGCAGCCGGAGCCCGAACGTGCCGCGTCGCACGAAGACGAGCTGGTGGCCGGGGGTGTGCTCGGGGGCGGTCCAGGCGTGCGTCCGCTCGACGATCCGCAGGTCGTCCACGGCGACGTCCTCGGCGGAGGCGATCCTGGTCAGGTGCCGCACGACTGCGATGCTGCCACGCATGGCACCGGCGGCGGAACGCTTGGTCTGGGCGGTCGAGACGCTGGGCGTGCGCGCCGGCGACCGCGTACTCGAGATCGGATGCGGGCACGGCGTGGCGGCGTCGCTCGTGTGCGAGCGGCTCGACGGCGGGAGCATCCTCGGCATCGACCGGTCCGCGAAGATGATCGAGGCGGCCGGCCGGCGCAATGCCGGGCACGTCGCCACCGGGCGGGCGGCGTTCCAGGTGGCGGCGCTGCACGAGGCCGACCTCGACGGCGTCCGGTTCGACCTCGTCTTCGCGATCCACGTCCCGGTGTTCCTGCGTGGCGATCCGGGCCGCGAGCTCGCGATCGTGCGCGCCCACCTCGCGCCGGGCGGCCGGTTCGCGCTGCCGTTCCAGCCGCTCGACCCCGCTGCCACCGAGCCGACCGTCGGGCGTCTCGCGGGCGTGCTCGAGGCCGGTGGGTTCACGGTCGTGGAGCGGCACCTCGCCGAGCTGGCGGGCGGCCGCGCCGGATGCGTGGTCGCGCGGGCCGGATGAGCACGAGATCATGTCGCTCGTGACGGACGGCGATGTGGCAGTGGTGACGGGTGCGGGCTCCGGCGTGGGGCGGGTGGTGGCCACCGCCCTGCTGGACGCGGGCTACCGGGTGGCGCTCGCGGGGCGCCGGGCGGCGCCGCTCGAGGAGACCGCGGACGGCCGCGAGTCGGCGCTCGTGGTGCCCACCGACGTCGGCGACGCGGAGTCCGTGGCCGGTCTCTTCGCCGCGGTGCGGGAGCGGTGGGGCCGGGTCGACCTCCTCGTGAACAACGCAGGCACTTTCGGCCCGTCCGGCAGCGTGGACGAGATCGCGGTCGAGGACTGGACGTCCACCGTGGCCACCAACCTGACCGGGGCCTTCCTCTGCGCGCGCGAGGCGTTCACCGCGATGCGCGCCCAACGTCCGCAGGGCGGCCGGATCATCAACAACGGTTCCATCTCCGCGCACGTGCCGCGGCCCGGCAGCGCCGCGTACACGGCCACCAAGCACGCCATCACCGGCCTGACGAAGTCCATCGCCCTCGACGGGCGCCCCTACGACATCGCGTGCGGGCAGATCGACATCGGCAACGCGGCCACCGACATGACCGCCGGCATCTCCGTGGGAGCCCGGCAGGCCGACGGCAGCGTCCGCCCGGAGCCGACCTTCGACCCGGCGCACGTGGCCGACGCCGTGCTGCTCATGGCCCGGTTGCCGCTGGACGCGAACGTCCCGTTCCTGACGATCACCGCGACGAAGATGCCGTTCCTGGGCCGGGGCTGATCATGCGGGTCGCCGGGGCCTGATCCACTAGATCAGGGCTGGTCCGTCACCTGGATGGCCAGTGCGTCGAGCAGCACGGTGGCCAGCGGGACGATCTGGTCCGGGCTGATCCGCGCGCCGCGCAGGGAGAGCGCGCCGCGGACGTCGTCGAGGGTGGAGCCGTGCAGGTCCACCTCCCGCAGCCGGGCCGTGTCGAAGCTCGCCTCGGCCAGGTCGCACCCGAGCATCGCGCAGTGCTCGCCGTCGAAGTCGTAGAAGTCCGCGCCGTGCAGCGAGGTGTTCTCGACGAGGAGGAACCGGGCCTTCGCCATCCGGAACCCGGCGAGGTCGGCGGTGCTGTCGGCGATGCGGACGTCGGTGAGCTGCGCCCCGTCGAATGCGGTGCCGGTGAGCCGGCAGTCGGTGAAGACGACGCGGGTGAGCAGGGCCTCCTCGAGCCGGGCGCCGGACAGGTCGCAGTGGACGAACTCCACGTCCCGGCATTCGAGACCGGTGAAGCGCACCCCGGCGAGGCTTCCGCCGACCCACCGGCTCTCCTGGATCCGCAGGTCGGCCACGCGGTCGGGCACGTGGACCTCGGCACCGGCGTCGACGCAGTCCCACAGCTCGCCGCCCTCGACCGCGCCCGGCGCGGCCTCCAGGTCGGTGGGCAGGTCGGGCGCCTCGGGCCGGCGCTTGACGGGGCGGGACCTGCTGCCTCGGGGAGCCACGGGGCCGACCGTACGGGGTGGGGCCGACGATCGGGTCTCGCTCAGTGCGTCCGCACCAGCCCGCCGTCGCAGCGGACCTGCTCGCCCGTGACGTAGGAGGCGGCGGCGCTGGCCAGGAACGTCACGACCGCGGCGAACTCCTCGGGCGTGCCGTACCGCCCCGCGGGGATCGCGGCCTTGGCCTGCGCCCGCACCTCCTCCTCGCTCTTGCCGGAGCGTTCGGCGTTGGCGCGGTCGAGCACGCCGACCCGGTCGGTGGCGATGCGGCCGGGCAGCACCATGTTGACCGTGACGCCGTCGGCGGCCACCTCGGTGGCGAGGGTCTTGAGGTAGCCCGCGAGCGCCGCGCGGCCCGCGTTCGACGCGACGAGGCGCTCGATCGGGGCCTGCACGCCGCTGGAGCCGATCGCGACGATCCGGCCGAAGCCGCGCTCGCGCATCCCCGGCAGCACGGCCTGGACGAGCCGCTGGTGCGGCTGCACGAGCAGCGCGACGGCGTCGGCGAGCTTCTCGGGGGTGAAGTCGACCGCCACGCCGGGCGGGGGGCCGCCGCCGTTCAGCACGAGCACGTCGACCGGGCCGAACTGCTCCTGCGCGGCGCCGACCAGCGCGTCCGTTGCGGCGGGGTCGGTGAGGTCGATCTCGACCCCGACCGCGGACGGCAGCTTCGAGGCCTCATCGCGCACGAGCTCGCCGCGTCGTCCGCCCAGCACGACGTTCGCGCCCTCCGCGGCGAGCGCGCGGGCCACGGCGAGGCCGAGGCCGGAGCTCGCGCCGGGCACGACGGCGGTGCGTCCCTTCAGTCCGGTGTCCATGACCCGAGTCAACCATCCCTCACGTGTCGGTCGCGAAGCGCAGCGGCGCGCCCGTCCGCGCCTGCAGCTCGTCGCGGCTGAGGCCCGGGACCACCTCCCGGACGACGAACCCGTCCGGCGTCACGTCGATCACGGCGAGGTCGGTGTAGATCCGGTCCACCACGCCCGCGGCTGTGAGTGGGTAGGTGCACGAGCGCAGGAGCTTGGGCCGGCCGTCCCTCGTGGTGTGCGTGGTCATCACCAGCACCCGGCGGGCCCCGACCGCGAGATCCATCGCCCCGCCGACCGCGGGCGGCAGCGTGGCGTCGTCGGTGGCCCAGTTGGCGAGGTCGCCGTTCGCCGCCACCTGGAACGCACCGAGCACCGTGATGTCGATGTGCCCGCCGCGCATCATCACGAAGGCGTCGGTGTGGTGGAAGTACGCGCCGCCGGGCAGCAGCGTCACCGGCTGCTTGCCGGCGTTGATCAGCTCGGGGTCGCCGGTGCCCTCCTCGGGCGCCGGTCCCATCCCGAGGATCCCGTTCTCGCTGTGGTAGATGATCTCCCGGTCCGGGGGCGCCACGTCCGCGACGAGCGTGGGCAGCCCGATCCCCAGGTTCACGTAGGAGCCGTCCGGGATGTCCTGCGCCACCCGGGCGGCCAGCTGCCGCTTGTCGAGCCTCTGCGCCGATGGTTCGCTCGCGAGCTCGCTCACGCCACCACCACCCGGTCCACGAAGATGCCCGGCGTCACCACGGTCTCCGGGTCCAGCTCCCCGAGCTCGACGAACGCGCGCACCTGGGCCACCGTCAGCGCCGCCGCGGTGGCCATCACCGGGCCGAAGTTGCGCGCCGCCGAGTGGTAGACGAGGTTGCCCCACCGGTCCGCGCGGTCGGCCTTGATGAGCGCGACATCGGCCTTCAGCGGCTCCTCGAACACGTGCCGGCGCCCGTCGATCACGCGGACCTCCTTGCCCTCCGCCAGCGGCGAGTCGGCGCCCGCTGGGGTGAAGAACCCGCCGAGCCCGGCGCCCGCGACCCGCATCCGTTCGCTGAGCGTGCCCTGCGGCACCAGCTCCAGCTCGATCTCGCCCGCCCGCCACAGCTTCTCGAACCACACCGAACCCGACGACCGCGGGTACGAGCAGACGATCTTGCGCACGCGCCGCTCGCGGATCAGCGCGGCGATGTCGGTCTCGCCGCTGCCCGCGTTGTTGGTGACGACGGTGAGGTCCCGCACGCCCAGGTCCAGCACCGCGTGCACCAGCTCCACCGGAACCCCGGAGTTGCCGAACCCGCCCACCAGCACCGTGTCGCCGTCCCGCACCCCGGCCACGGCCACGGCCAGGGACGCCACCCGCTTGTCGATCATCCCGCCGCCCGGTACCAGCGCGGCGAGGTGGACGGTGGCGGTGTGAGCGCGGCCCGCACCGCGACCAGCGACGGCCCGTCGGTCGCGAGGCTCTTGGCGAGCGCGTCCTCGAACGCCTCGCCGAAGCCGTCCACACCCTCGGCAGGCACGCCGAACGCGTGGGCGAGCGCCACGAAGTCGGGTGTGACCAGGTCGACGCCGCGGGTGGGCACGCCCGACTGCACCTGGTCGAACCGGAGCATGCCGTAGCCGCCGTCGTCGACCAGCACGACCGTGACGGGCAACCGCTCCTGGACCGCGGTGGCCAGCTCGCCGCACGCGAAGAGGAACCCACCGTCGCCGACGACCGCGACCGCGCGCCCAGCGCCCGACGCGGCCGCGCCGAGCGCTGCGGGGAAGGCGAAGCCGAGCGTGCCCCAGCCCATCGGGTACGCGAGCCTGCGCGGGCCGCGCACCCGGTGGAAACCGGCCACCCAGTAACCGGCGATGCACATGTCGGCGAGCACGGTGGCGTCCGCGGGAAGCACCCGGTCGAACGTGTCGAGCAGCAGCGCGGCCTGCGGTTCCTCCTCGCGGACGAGCGCGGCCACCTGCGTGCGCATCGACCCGGTCTGCACCGCGAGCACGTCGAGCCCGTCCCGCTGCGGCACCGCGGCGGCGAGCCGTTCGGTCACGGCGCGCGCGTCGCCGACGAGGACGTGGTCGGGTCGGTAGTTCTTCGCGGCGTCCGCGGCGTCGACGTTGATCGCGAGCAGCGCGGGCGGCTGCGGCATCCGCCAGTTCTGGGTGGTCATCCCGTCGAGGTCGCTGCCGACCGCGATCACGAGGTCGGAGTCGTCCCACAGCGCGCCGATGGCCGGGACGTGGGCGGTGGCGGGCGCCAGGCAGGGGTGATCGGGCGGGAGCACACCGCGCCCGTGGTAGGTGGTGACGACCGGGGCGGCGAGCCGTTCGGCGAGGAGGCCCACGGCGTGGCCCGCGCCGGCGCGCACGGCCCCGCCGCCGACCCACAGCAGCGGGTGCTCCGCCCGCTCGATCAGCGCGAGCGCGGCGTCGAGGTCCGCGTCCGGCGGTTCCGGTGGGGCGGTTTCGACGGGCGTCCGCCGCGTCACCGATGCGGTGAGCAGGTCGGTCGGCACGCCCAGGTAGACGGGGCCGGTGGGCGCCCGCAGCGCCTCCCGCCCTGCCTCCAGCACCTCGGCGTACAGGTCGGCCGCCGCGGCGGTGGTCGTCGCCGCCTTGGTGACCGGCGCGAACATCGCTGCCTGGTCGCGGGTCTCGTGCAGCACCCCGCGGTAGACGCCGGGCCGCCGCAGCGTCGACGGGATGTCGGTAGCGATCACCAGCACCGGTGCGCCCGACGTCATGGCCTCGCCGGTGGCGCCGAGCGTGTTGGCCGCGCCCGGCCCGGTGGTCACGACCGCGACGCCGAGCCGTCCGGTGGCCCGCGCGTAGCCGTCGGCCGCGTACGCGGCGGCCTGCTCGTGCCGCACGCCGATCAGCCGGATCCCGGCCTCGGCGCAGGCCTCCCACACCGCGAGGTTGTGCACGCCCGGGAGCCCGAAGGCCAGCTCGACCCCCAGCTCCCGCAGTGCGTCGACCAGTGCCGTCGCTCCGTTGTCCGCCACTCGCGCCCCCTCTTCCGAGCCGCATGTCTGATGACAGACCGTATGCAACACGGCGGGCCCGGTGCAATCGGCGCCGTGCCGATCAGCCGCGGCAGCGCCGCCGGTAGTAGGCGACGGTCACGGCCGCGAGCAAGGGGGCCCACAGCAGCAGCGGCAGGTACGCCGCGATCATGAGCACCTTCCAGCCGCCGTGGGCGAAGTGGAAGTTGCCCAGCTCGGGGAAGTCGCGGAAGGCGTACGCCCAGATCAGGCCGAGCGCCACCGCACCGGCCGATGCGGGCACGACGGCGGCGAGCGGTGGCACCCGGCGGCCACCGAGCAGTGGGACCCGGCGCGGCACCCGCTCGCCCCACGGCCGGACCAGCCCCAGCGTCAGCAGCGCCGCGCCCTCCGTCACCAGGCTCAGCGCGATGAAGTAGGGCGGTTCCCACCACTGGATCTGGAGCCCGACGAGCCCCATGGGGAAGCCGAGCGCGAGCGGGACGCGCCAGAGCCCGGACGGCAGGGTCGTGAGCGGGACGATGTGGGCGGCGACCACCGCCCACCGGGGGGCGGGCCGCCCGTCCCGCACCGCGGATGACGTGACCATGCCCCGAGCCTCGCTCCGCCCGGTGGCGCCCACCTCCCGCGCGCGGGGGATCCCCGCCCCGCCGCAGGGGGAGCGGTCAGGCGGGTGAGCGTCCCAGCAGCGTGCGGCGGGCCGCCTCGTCGGGCCGGCCCGCGAGCTCGCGCGCGTGCTCGACGCCCAGCGGGACGAGGCTGCCCGCCCCGAGGCCCACCGAGCGGACGCGGGCGGCCTTCACCGCCATCGTCGTGATGGTCTCCACCTCGGCTGCGGTGGCACCGAGCGCGACGATGCCGTGGTTGCCGAGCAGGACGAGCCGGGGCGGGGCGCCGTCGCGGTCGAGCCGGTCCCGGACTGCGGTGTGGACGGCGGTGCCGAGCGCGATGCCGGGCGGTGCGTAGGGCACCCACACCGGCTCGCCGAGCACCACCGCCTCGTCCGGGAAGAGGGGAGCCGACCACAGCTCCTCGGCCTCCCGCACCGCGAGCAGGCCGACGACCGCCGTCGGGTGCGTGTGGGCCACCCAGGTGGCTCCGGCGGCGAGCGCGACGACGTGCACGAGCGTCTCGATAGACGCCCGCGACCCGCCCGCGGACAGCAGCCGCGACAGCTCCTCCTGGTCGGTGCCGCCCCGTTCCAGCACGTCGACGAGCTCCGGCAGCTCGCCGACGACGAAGTCCCCGGCGTCGGCGAGGTCCATCCGCGACCCGCTGGCCTTCACGGCGAACCGGTCGCCGGGAAGCCGCACCGAGGTGTTGCCCTCGGCCAGGACGACCAGGTCGGCCGCCGGGTCGCCGATCCGCCGGGTGAGCGCCACCAGCTCGTCCGGCACGTCGTCCGGGCGGACGGCGAAGGTCACGACAGCCTCCCGTAGCGCCGCAGCGCGATCGTGTTGAGCAGCGCGGACAGCACGAGCACCAGCCCGAGCGCCAGCAGCTGGTAGCGGCTGCCCTCGGCGCCCTCGGGGAACGCGAGCAGCATCCCGGCGTTCAGCCAGGTGACGAGCAGCGCGGCCACCAGCACGCCGCCGACCCGTCCGATCCCGCCCTGGATCGCGACGCCGCCCAGCACGGCCACGGTGATGGCGGGCAACGCCATCCCGTTGCCGACGATTCCGGCGTCCGGGCGCGCGGAGGCGAACTGCCCCACCGTCACCACCGCCACCACCCCGGAGAGCAGCCCGGACAGCACGAACGCCGTGAACCGGGTGCGCGCCACCGACTGCGTGGCGTATGCCGCCGCCACGTCGTTGGTGCCCACCGCGTACAGCGACCGCCCGTAGGTCGATCGGGACATCACCACCCAGGCCAGCACCGCGCAGGGCAGCAGGATCGTGAACACGTGCAGGGGGACGGGCGGGAGCGGCGCCGGCAGGTTCACGTTCCTGGTCAGCGCGTGCAGCGCGACGACCGGGGGCGTGGAGATCGGCGCGTTCGCGTTGCTGATCAGCGCGAGCGAGCTGTAGGCGTAGTAGGTCGCGAGCGTCGCGATCAGCGCCGGGAACCGCACGTAGGCCACGAGGGCCCCGTTGACGGCGCCGAGCAGCGCGCCGACGACGATGCACCCGAAGATCGACGGGAGCAGCGGCCAGCCCCACACGCCGACCATGAACCCGAAGGCCATGCCGGCGAGCGACACGATCGCGCCCACCGAGAGGTCGATCCCGCCGCGCCCGGAGACGATCACGAACAGCTCCGCGACCGCGAGCAGCGCGAACGGCACCATCGACTCGAGCGCGTTGCCGAGGTAGCGCACGTCGTAGGGCGCCACGAGGTAGCCGCCCGCGCCGAGCACCCGGAACCACACGATCACGACCACGAGCAGCACCGCGAGCAGCACCACGCGCTCGGTCAGCCCGATCCGCAGCACCCGCGCGGCGAGGCCCTCGCCGCGGGTGCGCTCCGCCGGGGGGACCGTCTCGATCTCGGTCATCGGGCGCTCCTCCGCCGCTCGCGCAGCAGGTCGACCCCGACCGCCACGAGGATGAACAGGCCGATGAACAGCTGGGCGAGCTCGGTGGGCCAGGACAGCAGCGTGACGGCGCTGGAGACGGTGCCGACGAGCAGTGCCCCGAGCAGCGTGCCCAGCACGGTGCCGCGGCCGCCGATGATGCTCGTCCCGCCGATCACGACGGCCGCGATCACCCGCAGCTCCAGCCCGGTGCCGACGTTCTGCTGGACGAGCCCGCCGCTGCCGATGAGGACGCACGCCGCGAGCCCGACGCACGCCCCCGTGAGGACGTACGCGCTGATCTGGCGGCGCCGCACCCGGACGCCGGCGAGCCGCGCCGCGAACGCGTCGCCGCCCACCGCGTAGAGGTGCCGGCCGGTGGCCCAGTACCGCATGTAGCACCACATGCCGGCGGCCAGCACGAGCGTGAGCCACCACGCCGTGGGCACGCCCAGCAGCCTGCCCTCCGCGCCGCCGCCGATCGGCGCGAGCGTCCCGGGCACCCCCGCCACCTGCTCGGTGCCGAAGATCTGCAGCGAGACGAAGCGGTAGATGTTGAGCGTGCCGAACGTGACGATGATCGGGTGGATGCCGCCGTAGGCCACCAGCAGGCCGTTGACGGCGCCGAGCACCAGCCCGACCACCACGGCGACGGCGGCCGCCGCCACGAACGGCAGCCCGGAGTCGCGCACCAGCAACGCGACGATCACCATCACGACGGCGGCCTGGCTGCCCACCGACACGTCGATCCCCGCGGTGACGATCACCGCCGTCATCCCGATCCCGATCAGCGCGATCGGGGCCACCGTGAACAGGATGTTCTGCAGGTTGCCCGTCGTCAGGAACGTGTCGGTGACGAGCGTCAGCACCACCCACAGCAGCCCCACCACCGCGATGAGGGCGAGCTCCTGGCCCTCGATCGCCCGCACCCGCGGCCTGCGCCGCGTGGGCGCGGCCACTGCGGTTGTCGTTGCGTTCACGCGGCCGCCTCGCCCTCGTCCCCCGCCGCGGCCGCGAGCACGTCTGCCTGGCTCGCGCCGCGCTCGAACTCGCGCACCACCGCCCCCTTCCGCACGACCAGCACCCGGTCGGCGAGCTGCAGCACCTCGGGCAGATCCGTCGAGATGACGAGAACGGCGCTGCCGCCGTCGGCCAGCTCCAGGACGAGGCGGTGGATCTCCTCCTTCGCCCCGACGTCGACGCCCTGGGTCGGCTCCTCCAGCACGAGCACGCGGGGCGCGCGCACGAGCTGGCGGGCGAGCACCACCTTCTGCTGGTTGCCGCCCGACAGCGCCCCGACGGCGGTGCCGACGTCCGGTGCCCTGATCGAGATGCGGCGCAGGAAGTCCTCCGCGATCGAGCGCTCGCGCCGCCGGTCGAACCAGAAGCCCAGCTTCGCCAGGTGGCGCAGGTGGGCGCTGGAGATGTTGAACGCGATCGACTTGTTCGCGAACACGCCCTGCTGCTTGCGGTTGCCGGGCAGCATCGCGATCCCCGCGGCCGCGGCGTCCTGCGGCGAGTGCAGCCGGACCGCGCGACCGTCCACCTGAACGGTGCCGGCGTCGGCGGGGTTCACGCCGTAGAGCGCGCGGGCGATCGCATCCGTACCCGAGCCCACGAGGCCGTAGAGCGCCACCACCTCGGCCGGCCGTACCTGCAGTTCGAGGCCGGCGAACGCCCCGGTGCGGCCGAGCCCGGCGACGGCGAGCACCGGATCGCCGGTGGGCGCCGGCCGGTCGGCGGTGGCCGATCCCAGCTCGTGGCCGACCATCAGCTCGGCCACCTGCCGCACCGACAGCTCGCTGGTCGGCCGGCTGGCGACCACCTCGCCGTCGCGCAGCACGGTGACCCGGTCGCTGATCTGCGCCAGCTCGTCGAGCCGGTGGGAGATGTAGATGATCCCGACGCCGGCCGCGCGCAGGTTGCGGACCACGCCGAACAGCACGTCGATCTCCCGGTCGGTGAGGATCGCCGACGGCTCGTCGAGGATCAGCACCTTCGCCGAGTGCGCGAACGCCTTGGCGATCGACACGAGCTGCTGCTCGGCCACCGGCAGGTCGGCGACCCGGACGTCGCCGATCGCGGGGTCGAGACCGATCTGGGTGAGGAGCTCGCCCACCCGCGTGCGCTGGGTGGCCCAGTCCACCCGTCCGCCCGTGCGCAGCTCCCGGCCGAGGAACACGTTCTCGGCCACGGTGAGCTCGCCGAACAGGTGCGGCTCCTGGTAGACGGTGGCGATCCCCGCCTCCATGGCCGCCTGGGTGCTCCCGCCGGTGAGCGGGATGCCGTCGATCTCGACGGTGCCCTCGTCGGCCACCTCGGCACCGGACACGATCTTGATCAGGGTGGACTTGCCGGCGCCGTTCTCGCCGACGAGGGCGTGCACCTCGCCGGCGAGAACGTCGAAGTCGACACCCCGCAGCGCCCGCACGCCGCCGTAGCGCTTCTGGACGCCGCGGAGTAGCAGCAGGGCCTCCGCCATCAGTACTCGTACTGGTCGACGTTGTCCGTGGTGATCCGCAGCGGGTCGCCGAGCAGCAGCTCCTTGCTGCCCGCGTCCCACTTGACCGCCGGGAGCTGCGGGTTCACGTTGTTCGTCGCCTGGAACGGGGTGCCCGACGCCAGCTGCAGGCCGGCCCACGCGGTGAGGTAGCCGAGCTGCTCGACGTCCCACAGGATGGCCGCGGACGACGATCCGTTCTCCAGGTACTGCTTCATCGACTGGGGCGTGCCCAGCCCCACGGTGAACACCTGCCCGATCTTGCCGGCCTCGGTGACGGCCTTGGCCACGCCGGGCGCCGACGCCGTGCACTCGCCGACGAGCCCCTTGAGGTCGGGGTGCGCGTTCATCAGGTCCTTCGCCATCGTGACCGACTGCGCCTCGTCCTCACCGGCGTACACGATGTCGGCGATCTGGGCGTTCGGGTACTTCTCCGCGGTCACCTTCTTCTGGACCTCGATCCAGGAGTTGAGGTTCGCCGCGGTCTGCCCGCACGAGACGATCGCGTACTTGCCCTGGCCACCCATCGCCTCCAGGAGGGAGTCGGTGAGCGCGGTGCCGACGCCCTCGGGCGAGGCCTGGTTCACGAACGCCTCGCGCACGGAGTTGGGGGCGTCGGTGTCGCTGGTCATGACCTTGATCCCGGCGTCGGCGGCCTCCTGCAGCACGGGGGCCATCGAGTCGGGGTCGTTCGGCGCCACCACGAGGACGTCCACCCGCTGCTGGATGAGCGAGTTGACGATCTCGGTCTGGGCGCCGGGGTCGGCCGTCGAGGAGCCGCGGTAGATCCACTCGATCCCGAGCTCCTGCGCGGCCTTCTGCCCGCCGGTGTTCATCGCCTCGAAGTAGGGGATGCCCTGCAGCTTGGGCACGAACGCGACGCTGACCTTGTCGCCGCCGCCTCCGCCTCCTCCTCCGCCGCCCCCGCCGCCGGGGTTCTGCTGGGTGCAGCCGGTGAGGGCGAGCGCCCCCGCCGCTGCCACGGCCAGCGCCGCAGTGATGCTCCTGCCCCGCATCCTCGCTCCTTCCTCCGCGCCTGTGGTCAGGCGGATGTCTCGTGGGTGTGGTCGACCGGCACCCGGTGGATCTTGACGCCCTGTTCGGCGAAGCCGCCGAGCGCGTCGGGTTCGGCGGCGTCGTCGGTGAACAGGCCGGTGATCCGCTGGGCGGGCACGAAGCTGTGCAGCGCGAACCGGCCGATCTTGGACGAGTCGAAGAGGCCGTAGACGTCGACGCAGGCGGCGGCCAGCCGCCGCTTCACCGTGGTCTCCTCCACCGAGAGCTCCATCAGGCCGTGCTCGCGGGACAGGCCGCGGATCCCGAAGAAGCCCATCGTCAGCCGGCCGCGGCTCACCACGACGTCGCCGATGTCACCGACCACCGACCACGACGAGCGCCGCAGCGTGCCGCCCGGGAGCACGACGGTGACCCCGCTGTCGCTGAGCAGCTCGGCCGCGCGCAGGCCGTTGGTGACCACGATCAGGCTGCGCCGGCCGCGCAGCTCGTGGGCGAGGTGGTAGCAGGTGGTGCTGCAGTCGAGCGCGATCGCCGCGCCGTCGGGCACCAGCGCGGCCGCGGCGCGCGCGATCGCGGCCTTCGCCGCCGTGCCGTGGCGCAGGCGCATCTCGAATGCGCCCTCGTCCGCACCGTCGGCCGTGACGGCCCCGCCGCGCACGCGTGCGAGCAGGTGCCTGCGCTCCAGGACCTCGAGGTCCTTGCGGATCGTCACCGCGGTGACGCCGAAGCGGCGGACGAGGTCGGTGACGCTCACCCGGCCGTCGACGTCGAGCAGGCGCAGCACCTCCTGCTGCCGCTCGTGCTCCGCGATGCCCGCCACGCGCGAACCGTAGGAAGCACTGCCGTAACCGTCAATGAACAGTTTGGTAACTGCTAGCTGTCGACTTTCGAATGATTGTCGTCCGCTTTCCTTCGACGCCGTACGACGTGCACTCCGATACCGGCCAGCGCCGCCAGCACCCCGATACCCAGCGAGAGCGGCGCCATCACCAGCAGCGCGACCGCCGCCACCGCGAAGAGCACCCGTTCGGGCCAGCCCGCCGGGCCGGAGAGCCACGCCCCGGTGACGACGGCCAGCGCGGCCACCGCCGCCGTGGACGCGACCGCTGCGAGGACCACCGTGCCGACGCCACCCTCCAGCAGCAGCCCCACCCCCTGGGGCGAGAGCACCACGACGAACGGGACCAGGAACGCCGGCAGCGTGTACTTCCAGGTGAGCCACATCGTCGGCACCGGGCGCCCACCCGTGATCGCCGAGGCCGCGAACGGCGACAGGGCCGTCGGCGGCGACACCTCGGAGAGCACCGCGTAGTAGAAGATGAACATCGCCGCCGCGTAGCCGGGCACGCCCACGTTCTGCAGGGCGGGCCCGATGATCACCCACGAGATGATGAAGCTCGCCGTCACCGGCACCGCGAGCCCGAGCAGCACCACCGACACCGCCGAGTAGATCGCGGTCAGCGCGAGGCTGCCGCCCGCGAGCGCCACGATGATCCCGGCGAGCTTCAGCCCGAGCCCGGTGAGCGTCATGACCCCGACGATGATCCCGGCCACCGCCATCACGGGGATCACCGAGAGCGCGCCCGTCGCCCCGCCTGCGAGCGCCTCGCCGATGCGCCGCGGCGTCATCCACATGCCGCGCTCGAGGAAGCTCAGCACGAACGCGAGCGCCGTGGCGTACACGACGGCGCGGAACGGCGTGAGGCCCAGCGCCATGAACACGACGATCGCCACCAGCGAGCTGAAGTGGTAGCCGAACCGCAGCAGCAGTGCGCCCGCCGGGCGCACGTCCAGGTCGATGGCGTGGGTGCGGTAGCGCCGGGCGTCCATCTCCACCGCGAGGATGATCCCCAGGTAGTACAGCAGGGTGGGGATCGTCGCCCAGATCAGCACCTGCAGGTAGGAGACGTTCATCAGCTCGGCGATGATGAACGCCGCCGCGCCCAGCGTCGGCGGGGACAGGATCGCGCCGATGCCCGCGGCCGCGAGCACGGCGCCGCCGTGCTCCTGCGGGTAGCCGGCCTTGCGCAGCATCGGCCACGCCACACCGCCGAGCGTCACGGTGGTGGCCACGCCGGAGCCGGACACCGTGCCGAGCAGGAACCCGGCGAGCGTGACCGTGCGCCCCGGCCCGGCGCCCGACTGGCCGAAGGCCGCGAACGACAGGTCGATGAAGAACCGGGTGGCGCCGGACGCCGTGAGCACCGCGCCGTAGAGCGTGAACAGGATGATGTAGGTGGCGGCGACCTCCATCGGCACGCCGAACACGCCCTGGGTGCCCATCACGTTGTGGCCCACGAGCCGCTCCCAGCCGAAGGACGACGTGGCGAACGGGCCGGGGAAGTACGGGCCGAAGTAGGCGTAGGCGAGGAAGGCGACCACCACCAGCGGCACCAGCAGCCCCACCGTGCGCCGGGCGGCCTCCAGCACCAGCAGGATCGCGAGCGTGCCCATCACCACGTCGAGGTCGGTGGGCACCACGGCGCGTCGGAAGAACGAGTCCCAGTCCGCCACGATGTAGACGAACGGCACGAGCGCCACCACGGCGAGCAGCCAGTCGAGCAGGTGCGGGTTGTCGGTGCCACCGTTCGGGCGAGCCTCCTTCGACCGCCCCCAACCGCGGTAGACCAGGAACGTCATCACCAGCCCCAGCGCGAGGAACGACGGCAGGTACAGCTGCGCGGGCATGGGGTGGAACACCCACCACAGCCCGTACAGCGTGAGGATCGCGCCGAGCACCTGCACCACCCGCAACGGCAGGCCGGACAACCGCCGCGCCGGCTTCTCGGCCTCGTACTCGGCGAGCAGCGCCTCCTCGTCGACGGCGGGCGCCTCGGGTTGGTGTTGGTCGCCGTCGCGTCGTGCGGTCATCAGTGCTCCTCGATGTCGAGAACGACGGTGACCCCGTCGGTGACCAGCGACGGGAGTGGCACCGGCGCGTGTCCGGGCACGAGCAGCGTGCGCTCGCCGAGCGCCGTGGCGGCGATCGACAGCTCGCTGAACACGGGGTGGTCGCGGGGTTCGGCCACCCAGCTGCGCCGGTCGCCGCCCGGCGCCGCGCGCACCGGCCCGGGCACGGCGTAGTACTCCTCCAGCACCGCGAGCTGGTCGGCCGCCAGCTCGACCAGCCCGAACCGCCCTCCGTCGGCCACGCGGTAGCGCTCCTCGGCCACCGTCCCGTAGAGGGAGTTGCGGTAGCTCACGGCGAACTCCGGTGCCGACAGGGGCACCTGCGTGAGGAGCGCTCCGCCACCGTCGCGCACGGTGAGGGCCGGCCCCGGGTCCGTCGCGGCACACCCCGCCCCGAGCAGGCCCGCGGCGAGAACGGCGGCGACTGCACGAAGCACGGTGTCTAGCCTGCGGCCTGCTCGAAGTAGGCCTTGGCACCGGGGCACACGTCGACGAAGCCGACCTCGTCCGCCGTGGCCGGGTCGAGCTCGTTCGCCGCCGGGTGCACGGTGGCGAGCTGCGCCTTGTTCTCGAAGACCGTGCGCGTGATGTCCTGCTGCAGCTGCTGCGGCATGTCCGAGCGCACGATCAGCACGTTGGGCACGACGACCTGCGGGCTCGGCTCGGTCTGGCCCTCGTACGTGCCGGCCGGGATGTCCTCGGTGGCGTAGAAGGGGCCGAACTTCGACGCCAGCTCATCGGTGTACTCCCCGGTGGGGAGCAGCACCATCTGACCCGTCGTCGCCAGGTCGACCAGCGCCCCCGTCGGCAGGCCACCCGACCAGAACCCGGCGTCGATCGTGCCGTCGCGCAGGGCCTGGGCGGTCTCGCCGACCCCGAGCTGGCTCCGCTGGATGTCGGTCTCCGGGTTGATCCCGGCCGCCTCGAGGATCCGCAGCGCGATCACCTCGGTGCCCGAGCCCGGCGAACCGACCGACACGCGCTTCCCGCGCATGTCCGCGATGCTGCGGATGCCGGTGCCGCCCGTGGTGACGGTCTGGGTGAAGTTGTCGTAGAGCTTGCCGAGCGTGCAGACCGTGATCTCCCGGCCCTCGAACTGGGCCTTGCCCGCCACCGCGTCGGCCACCGTGTCGCCGAGCGCGAAGGCGACGTCCGCCCCGCCGTCCTGCACCAGCAGCACGTTGTCGACGGAGGCGTTGGTCTCCTGGGCGGTGGCCGTGATGCCCTGCAGCTTCTCCGACAGCAGCGTGCCCATCGCGCCGCCGTACGGGTAGTAGACGCCCCCGGTGCCGCCGGTGGCGATCGACAGCGATCCGTCCGCTCCCGGCGCCGCGGCCTCCCCGCCCCCGCACGCGGCGAGGAGCAGCGCCCCTGCGGCGACGACGACGGCCCGGCCCCGACGGCCCCGGCTCGTGGTGGTGACGGCCATGACACCTCCTGCTGGGGAGCTGCGTTCGGCGGTGAACGCGATCACTCCATCCGGTGATGCGCAACATCGCATAAGGCGGGGGCTCTGTCCACGCGGCGTGAGCACCTCGACGCCTTGCTGTTGCCTTCGGTCGTCAGCTCCACGCCCGCGACGAACGCGCCGACCAGTAGTCGCCCGGCGCCTCGGCCAGCGCCTCGAGCTCGCCCAGCGCGTCCGCGGACAGCGAGACGGACGCGGCCGCCGCGTTGCTCGCGACCTGGGCCGCGTCGACCGCGCCGGAGAGCACGCACCACGCCCACGGCTGCGCCAGCGCCGCGGCGATGGCGAGCTGGTCCAGCGGGACGCCCAGCTCCGCGGCGAGCGTGACCGCCCGGGGCGGGGCATCCGGAGCCCCCGGGGTGAGCCGCCCGTTGGCCACGGCCTCCTTGACGATCACCCGGGCCCCCGCGTCGGCCGCCTCGGCGAGCGCGGGGCCGACCGAGGGCTCCACCACGTTCCAGGTGGACTGGACGGAGGTGAAGAGCGGCGCCCCGTCGACCCGGATGTCCATGGCCCGGCGCACCGCGTCGGCCTGCGCGGGACCGGACGTGGACACGCCGACCCGCACGCCGTGGTCGCGCAGCCCGGCGAGCGCCCGGTGCAGCTGCGCGTCGTCGAGCACGCCGGTGTCGAGCGTGGCGGAGTGCACGTGGTAGACGGCGAGTCGCGGGCCGAGCAGCGCCGCGGTCTCGGCGAGCTGCTCGGTGAACGCGGCGAGGGAGTGGTCCTTCACCTCGTGCACCGGCGCGTCGAGCCGCCAGTCACCGACGTACCGGTAGCCCCACTTCGACCCGATCTCGACGTCGTCGACCTCGGGGTGGTGGGCCAGCCAGCCGGCGAGGAACTCCTCCGCGCGGCCGTAGGAGCGGGCCACGTCGATGTACCGGATGCCCGCGGCGTACGCGGCGTCGAGAACGGCCTCCGTGCGGGCGCGCAGGTCGGAGACGCTGCGCCGGGCGCCGAGATCGGTGGCGCGGCCCGACGTGATGTAGGCGGGACGTGCGACGGCGGCGAGCCCGATGCCCAGCGCGGTACCGGCCGTCACAGGGGAAGCGTACGCGAGGCGCTCGCACACCAATTTCGTCGCTCGCACACGAACTGCAGTTGGTGTGCGAGCGCGACTGTTGGTGTGCGACCGCGCTCAGTCCGCGGCCGCCAGCGCCTCCTCGCCCGTTGGCGTCAGCCGCACGGGGAGGCGCCCACCGGCCCCGGCCGCGCGGATCATGCCGCCGCGCACGAGCGCGCGGGCGGCCATGTGGTCGCAGCAGGCGAAGCCGTCGATGAAGAAGTCGGGCTCGACGCTCCCGGTGCACTCGACCCGGCCATCGGCCACGGCGTGCAGCAGCCGCAGGTCGCGGCGGGACAAGCCGGTGGTGGGGTCGTCGACCAGTGCCGCTCGCATCATGCCTCCACGTGCTCCGCTGACCTGCCAAGGACGATACAGATCGTTCAACAATCCGGCAATACTTTGATTCTCCATTTTTGGTCGCTTGTGGGACCGCAGCCGGGGCCTGTAGACCGCAGGCATGACCGAACGGGCGCTCCTGGAGCGCGAGCTGTGGCGAACCCTGGAGGCGGTGCACGCGGTCGTGTACTTCACGCCCGACGCGAAGGCGGCGTACGGGGCGCTCGGCCTGCGCGGGTACTGGATGGGCTACTTCGCCTCCCGTTCCGCGGCGCTCGGCTCGCCCGGACCGCGGCTGGTCACCGCGCTCTTCTACGGGTTCGCACCGCGCATGGTGGAGCGGGCACTGCCCGATGCGTGGGGCTTCGCCGATCCCGAGGGGGTGCTCGACGCCCGGCTGGAGCTCGCCCGGTCGGCGCTCGCCCCGCACGCGGGCGATGGGCTCGACGGCGCGGCCGACCTGCTCACCTCCGTGCTCGCGGCGCTCGACGTCTCCGGACGGCCGCTCGCGGCCGCGCACCTGGACGTCCCGGTGCCGGCCGACCCGCTCTCCCGGATCTGGCACGCCGCGACCGTCCTGCGCGAGTACCGCGGCGACGGCCACGTCGCCGAGCTCGTCTCCGCCCAGGTCGACGGCGTGGAGTGCCATCGCCTGCACGGGGGGTCGCTGGTCTCGCAGCAGCGGGAGTTCCGGGGGTGGACCGAGGAGGAGTGGGCCGCCGCGGGCGAGCGGCTGCGCGCCCGCGGCCTGGTCGACGCGGCAGGTGAGCAGACGCCGCGCGGCCGCGAGCTGCGCACGGGGATCGAGCGCGGCACCGATCGGTCGGCCGCGGCCGCCCTGCGCACGCTCGACGACGGTGGGCTGCGGGTGCTGCGCGACGTCCTCGGTCCCGTCGCGCGGTCGCTGGCGACGGCGGGCGCGGTGCCCTACCCGAACGCGATGGGCGTGGCGCGGCCCTGACCGCCCGCCGGCCCGCACGGCGCCGCGATCAGCGCCCGGCGATCGACGACACGTACGGCTGGGCCGCCAGCCATGCCGCCGCCCTGGCCGGGTCGCCCGCCACGCGCACGCAACCGGGCCAGCGTTCCTCCAGGGCCGACCGGGTGCGGTCGCCGACCGGAGTGGGCCCGCCGACCACGCTGCCTGCCAGGACGATCGGCGTGCGCGCGTCACCCCGGACTGCCGCGACCGCGGCGACCAGCGCGTCGGCTGCGCGCGCGACGATGCCCACCGCCACCGCGTCCCCGGCTGTCGCGGCGGCGCTGACCTGCGGCGCGAGCCGCGCCAGCGCGATCGGCGGCTCGCGGTGGACGGCGGCAACCACCCGCTCGGCACCCCGGCGCCCCGCGCCCGGGTGCAGTGGCGCGCCCAGGAGTGCGGCGGTGACGGCCGGCAGGAGCGCGGTGGGGGCGCCCCGGCCGTCCAGGGCGGCGAGCGCGGCGCGCACGGCCTCGCGACCGAGCCAGACACCCGACCCCTCGTCGCCCACGAGCCAGCCGTGGCAGTCGGCCACCTCCGCCTCACGGCGCGCCACGATCCGCACGGCGCCCGCGCCCGTGCCCGAGACGAGGACCGTGCCGTCCGGCCGTGCCGTGCCCGCCGCGAAGGCCGTGACGACATCCCCGACGACGTGCGTCGGGCACGCCAGCCCGGCCCCGCGGGCCAGCTCGGCGAGCCGGGCGGCGAGGGCGTCCGCGCCGCTCGCGCCCAGTCCGGCCAGCCCCAGCACCAGTCCCCGCACGTCAGCGGCGGGGAGCCCGGCGAGCGCGGCGCGGAGCGTTCCGGCGAGTGCGTCGAGCGCCCGGTCGGGAGCGTGCGAGACGGGGTTGGCGCCGGCGCCCACCGCGGCGCCGCGCAGCGCTCCGGTGGCCTCGACGACGGCGGCGCGGGAGCGGCTCCCGCCCGCGTCCATCCCGACGTACAGGGCCATGCCGTTACCCCCTCGTTGCAGAAACGTCTTACCGGAGCCTTGACAGTTCACCTGGTGTGGTGGAAATTTTCACCCACTCCGCCCAGGCTTGAAAGGTTTGCCGATGGCAGTGCCAGCCGGGTCCGAACCGCCGGTAGAGGCGGGAACGGGTCAGCTGCTCGCCCACCTGCGCAGCGTGCTGCCCGGCCTCGCCGGCGCACTGCGCCAGGTGGGGAACGTGATCCTCGAGGACCCGGCGTGGGCATCCCGCGCCACGATCGTCGAGCTCGGCGAGCGCAGCGGGACGTCGCCGGCCACCGTCACCCGCTTCTGCCGCAGCCTCGGCCTCGGCGGCTACACGGAGCTGCGCGTCGGGATCGCCACCGACATCGGCCGTGCCGACCAGGCCGGCTGGGAGGTCGGCATCGGCGCCGACGTCCTGCCAACCGATCCGCTCGACCGCGTGCTGCGCACCCTGCTCGCCGTCGACCTGCAAGGGATGCACGAGACGGCCGCCGGGCTCGACCTGCGCACGGTCGAGACCGTGATCGAGGCGCTCGTCGCCGCCCGCCGGGTCGACATGTACGGCGTGGGTCACAGCGCCGCCGTGCTCGAGGACATGCAGATGCGGATGCACCGGATCGGCATCGCCTCGTGGACCTGGTCCGACGTGCACGCCGGGCTCATGAGCGCCGCGCAGCTCGGCCGGCGGGACGTGGCGATCGCGCTCTCGCACAGCGGCCGTTCCACCGAGACCGTCGACATGCTCGCGCAGGCGAGGGCGAGCGGCGCCACCACGGTGGCGATCACGAACTTCTCGACCGCCCCGATCGCGGACGTCGCCGAGCACCTGCTGTGCACCTCGGTGCGCGAGACCTCGTACCGGTCGGGGGAGATGTCGGCCCGGCATTCTCAGTTCCTCGTGCTCGACCTGCTCTACCTCGCCGTCGCCCAGCGCACGCACGAGCGCGCGACGCAGACGTGGACGCGCGCGGCCGCTGCCGTCGCACCGCACCGCTCGCCCTACGAGACCCGCGCCCGTCGGGGCGCGGAGACCGAGCCCGCACGCGGAGGGGCCCGATGACGGTCGACGGCACCACGCGGGAGGCGGTCTCGGCGGCAGCCTTCGCCGCGGCCGCCGAGGAGGCGGTGCGGCGGGTGGCCCGGGATCAGGCGTCCGGCGTCGCGGCCGCCGCGGACCTGGTGGTCGAGGGCCTGCGCGCCGGCGGGGTCGTGCAGGCCTTCGGCACCGGGCACTCGCAGGCCCTCGCCATGGAGATCAGCGGTCGGGCGGGCGGGCTCGTCCCGACGAACATGATCGCCCTGCGCGACCTCGTGCTCCTCGGCGGTGAGCCGCCGGAGCTGCTGTACGCCCAGCACCTCGAGCGCGACCCCGCGGTCGGCCGCAGGCTCTACGACCTCGCGGGCGTGTCGCCGTCGGACGTGTTCGTGATGGCGTCGAACTCCGGTGGCAACGGATCCGTGGTCGAGCTCGCGCACGTCGTCAAGGAGCACGGCCACCCGCTGGTCGTCATCACGTCGATGGCGCACACCGGGCGGGTGACGTCGCGGCACCCGTCGGGGCTGCGCCTGTACGAGCTGGCGGACGTCGTGCTCGACAACGGCGCACCCTACGGTGACGCAGTCCTCGCCACGGGTGGCATCACCGTCTGCGCGATCTCGTCCATCACGGCGGCGCTGCTGGCGCAGATGATCGTCGCCGAGGTGGTGCGCGCGATGCTCGCCGCGGGCGAGACGCCACCCGTCTACCTGTCGTCCAACGTCCCCGAGGGCGACGCGCACAACGACGCGCTCGAAGCGCGGTACGCGGGACGCATCCGCCGCCCCGCCTGAGGAAGTCCGGCCGCCGTGGCCGTCGCAGCAGGAGAACTGATGAAGAGGAGGCAGTCATGACAGGGCCCCGTCCCGGACTCGACCGCAGGCAGTTCCTGAGGCAGGCGGCCGTCGGGCTGTTCGCCGTGTCGAGCGCAGGCGTGCTCTCGGCGTGCGCCACGGGCGGTGGCGGCCCCACCACCTCGGCCCAGGGCGACGTGAGCGCGCAGAACCCGCTCGGCGTCGCGGCCGACGCCGGGCTCGACGTGGTGATCTTCAAGGGCGGGTACGGCGACGAGTACGCGCTGTTCCACGAGGAGCTCTACAAGAAGGCCTACCCGAGCGCCGCCATCAAGCACACCGCCACCACGCAGATCGCGCAGGAGATGCAGCCGCGGTTCGTGGCGGGCAACCCGCCGGACGTGCTGGACGACTCGGGCGCCCAGAAGATCGACTACGCGACGCTCGCCGCCGAGGGGCAGTGCGCCGACCTCGCTCCGCTCCTCGACGCCCCGACCTTGGACGACCCGAACACCAAGATCCGCGACATCCTCCTGCCCGGCGTGCTCGAGCAGGGCACCTACGGCGGCAAGTTCCTCATGCTGAACTACGTCTACGCCGCGTTCCCCATGTGGTACTCGAAGCCGCTGTTCGAGCAGCACGGCTGGCAGCTGCCCACCACCCTCGACGAGATGATGGCGCTCTGCGAGCAGATCAAGGCCGCAGGCATCTCGCCGTGGGCGTACGGGGGCACGAACGCCGCCGACTACGTCTTCGACCTCTCGCTCGGCATGTCCGTCAAGCAGGGCGGGCCGGACGTCGCCAAGAAGATCGACAACCTCGAGCCGGGCGCGTGGCAGCAGGACGTCGTGGTCGCCGGGGTGCAGGCGATCGAGGAGATGGTCCGCAAGGGCTACTTCATGCCGGGGTCGGAGGGCCTCAAGCACACCGAGGCGCAGACCGCGTGGGTGCAGGGCAAGGCGGCCTTCTACGTCTCCGGCTCCTGGCTGGAGAACGAGATGAAGGGGATCGCGCCGCCGGACTTCACGATGACGGCCGCCCCGGTGCCCGTGCTCGACGCCGGCTCGGCGCTGCCGGTCGCGGCGCTGCGCACCCAGCCCACCGAGGCGTTCATCGTGCCGGCGCGGGCGAAGAACGTGAACGGCGGGCTGGAGTACCTGCGGCTCATGATGTCCAAGGAGGGCGCGTCGAAGTTCGCCGAGCTCACCGCCTCGGTCCCGAGCGTGAAGGGCGCCGACGCCGGTGCCGCGGCGACGCCCGCGCTGCAGTCCGTCACGGCCGCCCTGGACGCCGCGGGCAGCGACGTCTTCTCCTGGCAGATCAACACCTGGTACGTGAACTTCTGGAAGTCGGTGCTGCAGCAGCAGCTCGGCAACCTGCTCGCCGGCCGGATCGACGCGAACACGTTCATCTCCACCGTGCAGTCGGAGTCCGACAAGCTCGCCGCCGACCAGAACGTGCCCAAGTTCCAGCGCTGAGCGGAGCTCCATCGATGCGTTACGGAAAGTACCGGTTCATCGCGAGCTTCCTCGCGGTCCCGCTGCTGCTCTACATCGTGTTCGTGGTGTCGCCGTACCTGCAGGCGCTCTACATCTCGATGACCGACTGGCGGGGCTTCTCGGCCAACCGGAACTTCGTCGGGCTGGCGAACTACGCGGAGCTGCTCGGCGACGGGCGGTTCTGGCGGGCGATGTGGCACAACGCGCTGCTGCTGGTCGTCGTGCCGGTCGTGACGCTCGCGATCGCGCTGTTCCTCGCCGCCATGACCACGGTGGCGGGGCGGCGCGGCTCCGTCGGGCGCGGGGGGGTGCGGGGTTCGCGATTCTACCAGGTCGTGTTCGTCTTCCCGCACGTCGTGCCGCTGGTGATCGCGGGCGTGCTGTTCGGGTTCTTCTACAACCCGGAGGCGGGCCTGCTGAACGGCCTGCTGCGGCTGCTCGGGTTCGACGGGCTCACCCGCGCGTGGCTCGGGGACACGACGTTCGCGCTGCCGTCCGTGATGGCCGTGCTGATCTGGAGCTTCGTGGGCTTCTTCTACGTCGTGCTCAGCGCGGCGATGAAGTCGCTGCCCACGGAGGTGTTCGAGGCGGCCGTGCTGGACGGCGCCGGCGGGATCCGGACGTTCGTGAGCATCACGCTCCCGATGCTCACGGACAGCATCAAGTCCTCGTACATCTACCTCGGGATCCTGATGCTCGACGGCTTCGCGCTGCTGCAGGTGATGCTGCCCGACGGCGGTCCGGACGGCTCTACCGAGGTGGTGGCCCAGTACCTGTACCGCGCGGCGTTCACCGACGGCCGGTTCGGCTACGCGTCGGCCATCGGCGTGGCGCTCTGCGTGGTGACGCTGGCGCTGGCGGTCGTGGTCCTGCGCATGGGCCGCCGCGAGCGAGTCGAGTTCTGAGGAGACCGGATTGTCCATCGACACGCGCACCCCGGCGGCCACCCCGCCGCGGTCGCCCGCCCGGCGCACACCGGAGGGCGGCTCGGCGGGCGAGCGCGGCCTGAGGGGCGTATCGCACGGGCTGCTCGTCGTCTGGGTGCTGCTGGGCGTGGTGCCCCTGCTGTGGGCGGTGCTCACCAGCTTCAAGTCCGACCGCGAGATCTTCACGAGCCCGTGGAGCCCGCCCACGGAGTGGCACCTCGACAACTTCGTACGCGCCTGGACCACGGCGAACATCGGCCGCTACTTCCTCAACAGCGCGATCGTCGTCTGCGCGGCGGTGGTGCTGGTGATGCTGCTCGGCGCGATGGTGGCCTACGTGCTGGCCCGGTACGACTTCCCCGGCCGCAACGCGATCTACTACACCCTCGTGGCCGGGATGACGTTCCCGATCTTCCTGGCGCTCGTGCCGCTGTTCTTCGTCGTGCAGAACCTCGGCATGCTCGGCACCTACCACGGGTTGATCCTCGTCTACACGGCGTACGCGCTGCCGTTCACGGTGTTCTTCCTCACGAGCTTCTTCCGGACGCTGCCGGGCGCGCTCGTCGAGGCGGCGATGCTCGACGGCTGCTCGCACGCCGGCGCGTTCTTCCGGATCATGCTGCCGCTGGCCAGGCCGGGGATGATCAGCGTCGGCATCCTCAACTTCTTCGGCCTGTGGAACCAGTTCCTGTTGCCGCTGGTGCTCATGCCCGACCAGGACCGGTACGTGCTCTCCCAGGGGCTCGCCGTGCTGGCGGCCAACCAGGGCTACCGCTCCGACTGGAGCGCGCTGTTCGCCGGCCTGGTGATCGCGCTGCTCCCGGTGCTCGCGGTGTACATCGCGTTCCAGCGGCGGATCCAGGACGGTCTCGCCGTGGGTGCGCTGAAGTAGCGCAGCCGGTAATCCCGCGCCCCGCGGCGTACCGTTCAGGTGTGATCGGCGAGAAGGTGCGCGTGCAGGCGCTGCGGTGGGTGTTCCGCGTCCTGTTCGGGTTGCCGAGACCGGTCAAACGCCTGCTCGCCGGCCGCGCGATCTCGGTGGACGACCAGGAGCTCGACCTCGACCTGCAGCTCCTCGGCCGGGTCGATCGGCTGCTCGCCAGCAAGGACGGCGGCACGGTCGACCGGGCAACGCTCGCGGAGCAGCGCCGCCAGGCCGACGTCGCCGCCGACCTCGTGGCCGACGCACTCCTCGCGCACATCGAGACGCGCGACCTGCAGGTGCCGGGAGCGGTCGGGCCGCTGCCCGCCCGGCTGTACGTGCCACCCGCGGTGCCCGACACCCGCTCGTTGATGATCTACTTCCACGGCGGCGGCTTCGTCATGGGCAGCGTCGCCTCCACCGACCCGCTCTGCCGGCTGCTCGCCGCCCAGTCCGGGGTGCGCGTGCTCTCGGTGGAGTACCGGCTGGCGCCCGAGCACCCGTACCCGGCCGCGCTGGAGGACTCGCTCTCGGCGTTCCGCGCCGTCCGGGCGGACGCCGCGGCGTTCGGGGCCCAGCCGGACCTGATCGCGGTCGGCGGCGACAGCGCGGGCGCCAACCTCGCGCTCGTGGTGGCCCACCAGCAGGCCGTCCTCGGCGGCCCGCTGCCGGCGTTCGTGCTCGCGCTCTACCCCGTCACGGACGCCGAGCGCAGCGGCGGGTCGCGGGAGCTGTTCGGCACCGGGTTCGGGCTCACCGCCGACCTGCTGCGCGAGCTCGAGCGCATGTACCTGCCCGACGGCGTGCCCACCGACGACACGCGCGGCGCGATCCTGCGCGCCACCGACCTGTCCGGCATGCCGCCGGTGTACCTCGCGACGGCGGGCTTCGACCCGCTGCGCGACGAGGGCGAGCAGCTCGCCGCCCGCCTGCGTGACGCCGGCGTGCCGGTGGTCGCCCGGCGCTTCCCGGGCCTGGTGCACGGCTACGCCAGCTTCACCGCGCTCAGCGCCACCGCCCGGGACGCCACGCTCGACGCCGCCAGCGCGCTGCGCGCCGGCCTCGGCCTGGTGGCCGCCCGGGGTGCGGCACGGGGGCGGCGCCTGCGCATGCCGGAGCTGCGCCGGGCCGCGCGCCCCGATCCGCTCGCCGGGGGCTGATCGCGGCCTAGGATCCGTGCGTGGATCGCCGTGACGCCGCAGTGACGCTGCCGTGGATGGGCTCGGGAACCGAGCTGATCACCCGCGCCGTCGACGCCCTCCCCGACGACGCGCTGCGCGCCCCGAGCGCGCTGCCCGGCTGGAGCCGGGCCCACGTCGTGGCCCACGTCGCGCGCAACGCCGAGGCGCTCACCCGCCTCGCCACCTGGGCCCGCACCGGCGTCGAGACCCCGATGTACCCGTCCCGGGAGCACCGGGCCGCGGAGATCGAGTCGTCGGCGCAGGCGCCGGTCGACGTGCTGCGCGCCGAGCTCGTCACCACCGCGGAGGAGCTCGACGCCGCCCTCGCCGCGCTCGACGACATCACGTGGCGGGCGGAGGTGCGCAGCGCGCTCGGCCGGCCGATCCCGGCCGCCGAGATCCCCTGGATGCGGGTGCGCGAGGTGTGGCTGCACGCGGTGGACCTGGATGCCGGGGTCTCGGTCGCGGACGTCGCCCCCGACGTCGTGGACACCCTCCTCGACGACTCCACCGGCACTCTCTCGGCTGCGGATGGGTGTCCCTCCGCCGTGCTGGCGCCCGGCGACCGGGAGCGGACCTGGACGCTCGGCCCGGCCTCCGACCACCCCGTGCAGATCCGCGGCTCGGCCGCACAGGTGCTGGGCTGGCTGGTGGGCCGCGGCGGCACCGTCGAGGCCGTGGCGGCGGACGGCGCACCCACGGTGGTCCCGGCGCCTCCGCGCTGGTTGTAGACGCGGCCGCGTGCGCAGCGGTGCCCCCGCAGGGCCCACGGACCCTGCGCCGACGCCGGCCAACGCGCGGACCGGTCTCCCGGGTGGCACAGTGCTGCTGTGGAGATCACGTTCATCGGCAGCGGTGACGCCTTCGGCAGCGGTGGCCGCTTCCAGACGTGCATCCGGGTGCGGGCGGAGGGGGCCACCGCCCTCGTCGACTGCGGGGCCACGAGCCTCACGGCGATGCGCGCCCAGGGCGTCGACCCGGGCGAGGTCGGGGCCGTCGTCATCACCCACCTGCACGGCGACCACTTCGGCGGGCTGCCGTTCCTCGTCCTCGACGGCCAGTTCACCCGGCGGACGGCGCCGCTCACCGTGTTCGGCCCGGTGGGTACCCGCGACCGGCTGCACACCGCGATGGAGACGCTCTACCCCGGCTCCACCGGCGTCCCGCGGCGATTCGAGGTGGAGGTCGTCGAGCTGGACGGGGCGGGTGGCACCCGACCCCACGGGCCGTTCTCCCTGCGCAGCTGGGAGGTCGACCACGCCAGCGGGGCACCGGCGCTCGCGGTGCGGGTCGACGCGGGCGCACACGGCTTCGGCTACTCGGGCGACACCGCGTGGACACCCGCGCTCGGCGCGGCCGCGGACGGGGCGGACGTCTTCGCCTGCGAGGCCTATACCTGGGATCAGCAGGTGCGCTACCACCTCGACTACCGCACGCTGCGCGAGCATGCTGGCGAGTTGGCGGCGGGCCGGCTGGTCCTGACGCACATGGGGCCGAAGATGCTGGCCCGGTTGCGTGAGGCCGAGCACGCCGCCGCCGTCGACGGACTCGTCCTCGACGCCGGGATGCTCTAGGAGAAGGGACGATCGGATGCCACAGCCGCAGGGAGCCGAGCTCGAGGCGATCCGGGCCCGCCGGGCGGAGCTCAAGGAGCGCTATCTCGTCGAGCCCGCGAAGCGCCCGGAGTCCACCGTGCAGGGCGTGCACCACCTCGCGCTGATCTGCCGCGACGTCGAGGAGACGATCCGGTTCTACCAGGAGTTGCTCGGGTTCCCGCTGGTCGAGCTGTTGGAGAACCGCGACTACGCCGGCTCCAGCCACTTCTTCTTCGACATCGGGAACGGCAACCTGCTGGGCTTCTTCGACTTCCCGGGGCACGACCACCCGGACTTCTCCGAGACGATCGGCGCGGTCCAGCACCTCGCGCTCTCCACGTCGCCGGAGGAGTTCGCGGCCGCGAAGGAGCGCCTGGACGCGGCGGGCATCTCCTACCTCGGCCCGGACCGGGGGGTGGAGAACAGCCTGTACATCCGCGACCCCAACGGCGTGGGGCTCGAGTTCTACTGCGAGAAGCTGGGCTTCTTCGAGGGGGAGCCGCTGCTCTCCTCCTGACACCCGCCCGGCGCGTCGATGGAACCGGACAGGCCACTCATGCGTCCCTGTTGGTGGAAGACGTGTACACCGAACGCGACGGGTGGGGAGCATGGACGACTTCCGCGGCCGCGGTGGCCCGCCACCGCCTCGACCTCCCGGGCCGGGGCGCCGCGGTGGCGCGCCCCAGTGGGGGCAGCCGGGGCGACCGCACCCGGGGCGACCCTATCCACCCCCGCCGCCCGCGCAGGGCGCGGGCTACCCGCCGACGGCGGCCCCGCGACGCCCGCGTCCCCTGCAGCGCACGGCGTTGCTGCCGGCCCAGCGCCGCCGGAGCCCGCAGGGTGCCGTCGGCGCGCCGCCGCGGCGGCCTGCTCGGCCGCGACCCGTCCGGCGCAGGCCGCGCTGGGGGCGGCGCCTGGGCATCGCGCTGCTGGCCCTCGTGGTGCTGGTGGCCGGCTTCGCGTTGTACGTCGACGGCTCGCTCGCCAGGGTGCCCGCGCTGCCGTCGGACAGCGCGGCGTCGTCGGAGGGCACGAACTGGCTGATCGTCGGCTCCGACAGCAGGGCGAACCTCACCGCCGAGCAGCGCAAGGAGTACGCAACCGGCGACCCGGAGTCGGAGCTCACCGACACGATCATGCTGCTGCACACCGGGAGCGGCCCCACCACGCTGGTCAGCATCCCGCGTGACTCCATCGTCGACATCCCCGGCAAGGGCCGTCACAAGATCAACTCGGCGTACGGGCGCGGCGGTGGCGCCGAGGGCGGCGGACCGGAGCTGCTCGTCAGCACCGTCGAGAAGGCCACCGGCCTGCGCATCGACCACTACATCGAGATCGGGTTCCTCGGCATCGTCTCCGTGGTCGACGCGGTGGGCGGCGTCGAGATGTGCGTCCCGGAGTCGATCAAGGATCCCAAGGCCGCACTGGACATCAAGGCCGGCTGCCAGACCCTCGACGAGGCCACCGCGCTGGGCTACGTGCGCACCAGGGCCACGGCGTCGTCCGACTTCGGGCGCGTGGAACGCCAGCGCGCGTTCATCTCCGCGTTGCTCGACAAGGCCACGAGTCCGGCCACGCTGTTCAACCCGTTCCGGACGATCCCGCTCGCCACCGGCCTGTCCGGCTCGATCGCGGTGGACCGCAGCACGCACGTCTGGCACCTCGCCCAGCTGGGCCTGGCGATGCGCGGGCTGTCCGACGGGATCTCGACCACCGTCCCGGTGCGGGACGGCGTGGTCAACTGGGACAAGACCCGCTCGAAGGCCCTGTTCGACGCGCTGAAGGCCGACGAACGCCCGCCGGACAACGCACTGGGGCCCTGACCGCCCGCGTCAGGCGGGCTTGCGGCGCTTGCGGGGGGCCTCGTCGTCGTCCTTCTTCCGCGAGGACGGCTTCCGCGCCGGCGGTTTCTTCTCCGCCGGTTCCTCCGGTGCCTCGGCCGGCGTGCCGCTCGCGGCCCGGGCGGCCTCCACGCTCGCCTGCAGGGCGCTGAGCAGGTCCGTCATGCTGTCCGGGCCCTCTTCGCGCCTCTCGGCCGCCGGGGCGGGCCGGGTGTCGCCCGTGGTGCGCTTGCGCTCGATCAGCTCGACGACCGCGTCGCGGTACTCGTCCTGGAACTGCGTGGGGTCGAAGTCGGCCCCGAGGCTCTCCACGAGCGAGGCGGCCATCGTGAGTTCCTGGGGGCGCAGCTCGACCTCGGCGTCGAGGATGTCGAACTCCGGCTCGCGCACCTCGTCGGGCCACAGCATGGTCTGCAGCACGATCGCCTTGTCGCGCACGCGCAGCAGCGCGACGCTCTCCCGCTGCCGCAACGCGACCTTGACGACCGCCATCCGGTCGGTCTGCACGAGCGCCTCGCGCAGCAGCGCGTACGGCTTGGCCGCCTTGGCCTCCGGCTCGAGGTAGTAGCTCTTGTCGAACAGCAGCGGGTCGATCTGGTCGGCCGGGACGAACTCGATCACATCGATCTCGTGCCCCGACTTCGTGGGCAGCGAGTCGAGGTCCTCCTCGTCGAGGGTGATCAGCTCGCCGTCGTCCGTCTCGTAGCCCTTGACGATGTCGGCGTACTCGACCTCCGCGCCGTCGATCGAACAGGTGCGCTTGTACTTGATCCGCCCACCGTCGGCGGCGTGCACCTGGTGGAACCTGATGTCGTGGTTGGACGTGGCCGAGTAGGCCTTCACCGGCACGCTCACCAGCCCGAACGACACCGCGCCGCTCCACATCGCGCGCATGCGCGCCCCCGTTTCCTCCGTGTTCCGCGACTCGTTGCGCGACTCTTGGTGTCAGCATGGCGGCGTGCAGCCCATGCTCGCCACCCCCGGCGCCCTTCCGAGCGGCCCGCAGTGGCTGTTCGAGGTGAAATGGGACGGCATGCGGTTGCTCGCCGACGTCGCCGACGGCCGGGTCCGGCTGTCCAGCCGCAGCGAACGCGACGTCACGGCGAACTTCCCGGAGCTCGCCGCGCTCACCGACCTCGCGCCCGACGTCCTCCTCGACGGCGAGGTGGTGCTCCTGGAGAACGGCGTGCCCAGCTTCGCGGCGCTCGCCGACCGGATGCACGGCCCGGTGGCGCCGCGGGTCGCGCAGGCCCGGCCCGTCACGTTCATGGTGTTCGACGTGCTCCGGCTCTACGGCGTGCCGCTGCTGGAGCGCCCGTTCGCGGAGCGTCGCGGCACCCTCGAACGCCTCGACACCGCCTCCGTCCCGGTGCTGTCGCTCTCCCCGATCTACACCGACGGGGTGGCACTGTTCGACGCCACCCGGGAGCGGGGGATGGAGGGAATCGTCGCCAAGCGGCGCGACGGGGTGTACCGGCCCGGTCGCCGCAGCCCCAGCTGGACGAAGATCACCCACCGGCACTCCCAGGCCTGCCTGGTGGGCGGGTGGCGACCGGAGCGCAGCGGTTCGAACCGGATCGGTGCGCTGCTGCTCGGCGTGCCCGACGGCGGCGGCCTGCGGTACGTCGGCCGCGTCGGCTCTGGCCTCGCGGGCGAGCGCGTGCAGCGGCTCCTGCGGGAGCGGCTGACCCAGGTGGGGGCCGCGCCGTTCGCCGCGCCGCTGCCGCGCGCGGAAGCGGCGGGCGCCCGGTGGTGCGAGCCCGACACGGTCGTCGAGGTGAGCCACACCGGCTGGACCGACGCCGCGCGGCTGTGGCACCCGGTGTTCCGCGGGGTGCGCGACGATCTGGACCCCGCACACGTGGAGTTCGAGGGCTGAACGGCCGAGAATGGCGGCGTCCGCTCACGCGCGGCGACGAGGAGGCCACGTGCAGCGATCATGTATGCCGCAAGGTCACGACAGGCGCGGCGCTCGGCTACGGTGGCTCCGGTGACGACGATGCTGACGTGGCAGGCCGAGGACGGCCACGGCCTCGAGGGCGTGCGCATGATTCCCGGTCACGGCGGGTTCCGGGCGCTCGGGCGGATGGTGCGCGTCGAACCGGACGGCGGCGGCTTCACCTCCTCCTACCGGCTCGTGGTCGGTGAGGACGGCACGCTCACCCGGCTCTCGGTCACCAGCGCCACCGCCGAGCGGGAACGTCATCTCACGATCAACCGCACCGACGACGGGGTCTGGCTGCTCGACACCGGCTCCGGCACCGGCGCCGTCCGCGACGACTGCGCGGGCGCGGTCGACGTCGACCTCGCGTTCAGCCCGATGTTCAACGCGATCCCGATCCGCAGGCTCGGCCTGCACCGGCAGTCGGGCGAGCACACCCTGCCGATGGTGTTCGTGTCGCTGCCCGAGCTCGAGGTGCGCGTGGTCGAGCAGACCTACCGCACCGTGTCGGAGCTGGACGAGGGCACCGGCCACGCCGAGATCGGGTTCCGGTGGGGCGACTTCACCGCCGACCTCGTGGTCGACGCCGACGGTGTCGTGACGACCTATCCGGGGCTCGCCCGCCGGCTGGAGCCTGCCCCCAGCTGAACTGGCCGGTCGGTGTCCTGCCGATGACCTCGACCCGCCGTAGATCGTCGATCAAGGCTGATCGACGTGAAGAAGGTGCGCTGGGCGGCGCTGGCTGCCGTTCCGCTCGGTCTGCGCGTCGTACACGTCGAGCGCGCGCCGCCGTGACGCACGCGGCGACTCGTGGGTGAGGAGCCCGACCCGCGCCGACCGCGACCGGTGCACGCGGCCCGTGTCGGGCTCGAGCACCCCGGCGAGCACCGCGAGCAGGCTGGACCTCCCGGAGCCGTTGGGCCCGCCACCAAGATCTCGCAGCGCGGTCCTCGTGATTCCAGGCCCCGCCGTGATCTCAGGCCCAGCCGACCACGGCGTCCCCGCGACGGCCGATCTCCCGCAGCTCGCCGGGCGTGGTGCCCCGCCGCACCCGCACGTGCTGCGGGTTCCGGGCCGCGGCCCACCGGAGGCGGCCCTCGTGGCCCGCCCGGACGGTCGCCGCCAGCCCTCCGGTGGAAGCGAGCGCGCCGCGCATCGCGCCGAGGCGGCCCAGCGCGTCGTCCACGGCGGCGAGCAGCGCGTCCCGGTTGCCCTCGCACATCGCGAGCACGAGCTCGGGGCGGGTGCCGGCCACCCGCGTGCCGTCGGCGAACGAGGAGGCTGCCAGCGCGAGCGGCAGGTCGTCCTCGCCCGCGGCGCCCACGGCAGCGAGCACGGCGGCGAACAGGTGCGGCAGGTGCGACACCCGAGCCACCGCGAGGTCGTGCTCGTCGGACGCCGCCGGGACCACGCGGGATCCACAGTCCCACGCCAGCTCGGCGACGTCGGCCCACACGTCGAGGTCGATGCCGTCGTCGGCGGCGACCACCCACGACGCATCGGCGAACAGCTCGGCGTTCCCGGCGGCCCAACCCGACTCCGCGGTGCCCGCCATCGGATGCCCGCCGACGTACCGGGCACGCGGTGCGATCCGGGCCACGGCGTCGGCCACCGCGACCTTGACGCTCACCGCGTCGGTGAGCCGGCACGTGGGCGCCACCGCAGCCACCCGGCGCAGCACGCCGTCGAGGGCCGGCAGCGGGACGGCCAGCACCACGAGTGCGTCCGCCTCGGCGGCCCGGCGCAGCGCGGCGTCGGTGTCGGTGCCGACGTCGAACCCGTCGGTGCGCGCCTCCGCCGCGGTCCCGTCCGACGCGCTGGTGCCCCAGACGGTCCGCCCGGCCTTGTCCGCGGCCCGCATCAGCGACCCGCCGATCAACCCGGCGCCGATCACGCACACCGCCCGCTCCGTCACGCCGCGGAACGGTACGCGGCCCGCCCTCAGCCGCGGGTGAGCGCCCCCGCCACGCGCAGGACCCCGCGCTCCTCCAGGCGCACGCCGACGATCTGGACGCCCGCCGGGAGGCCGCCGTCGGTCACCTCGCCGGGCACGGAGGCGGCGGGCCAGCCGGTGAGGTTGAACGGCAGGGTGAGCCCGAGCAGCTGGGGGCGGACCGGCACGTCCGCGCCGTTGACGGTCACGTCGGTCGCCCCGATCGGGGTGGCGCGCAGCCGGGTGGTGGGCAGCAGCAGGACGTCGAGGTGGGCGACGGCCGCGCGCAGGGCCGCCTTGAGGCGGCGCCGCGTGCGCAGCGCGTCGACGTAGGCCCGCGCCGGCTGGTCGGCGAACGGCAGCAGCCGTTCGCGCGTGATCGGTTGGTAGTCCTGCGGCCGGTCGGCGAGCCACTGCGCATGGGTGGCGTAGGCCTCGGCGCCGACGATCACCGGGTACGTGGCGGCGAGCTCCTCGATCATCGGCGTCTTCACCTCGTGCAGCTGCGCCCCGCGGGCCTGCAGCCGGGCCGCCGCGGCGTCGACGGCATCGGCGAGGGCCGGATCGAGCGGGCGCCAGTACTCGTCGGTGAGCAGGCCGACCCGCACGCCCCCCACGCCGGGGGACTGGATGCCGCCGCCGGTGCCGTCCGGCCGGCTCAGCACGTCCCATGCGACGGACGCCGCGTGCACGTCCGCGGCGAGCACGCCGACGTGGTCGAGCGACTCCGAGAGCGGGAAGCACCCCTCGGTCGGGAGCGCGCCGAACGCCGGCTTGAGCCCGACGACGCCGCAGAGCGCGGCCGGGGTGCGCACGCTCGCGCCGGTGTCGGTGCCGAGCGCGAGCGGCAGGTGCCCCGCGCCGACGGCGGCCGCGGGGCCCGACGACGAGCCCCCGGTGATCCGTGACGGGTCGTGCGGGTTGCGCGCGGGCCCGGTGGCGGCGACGTCGCCCGTGGGGCCGTAGGCGAACTCGTGGGTGTGCAGCTTCGCGACGACAACGGCGCCGGCCTCGCGCAACCGGGCGACCACCGGTGCGTCGGCCGTGGCGGGCGGCGCGTCGGCGAGGACGTTCGACCCCGCGCGGGTCGGGAGACCGGCCACGTCGATCAGGTCCTTCACGCCGACCGCGACCCCGTGCAACGGGCCGCGCCACTCCCCGCGGGCGAGCTCGGCGTCCCGCTCGGCGGCCGCGGCCAGCGCGCGTTCGGCGTCCAGGGCTATGACGGCGTTGCAGGTGTCGGCGGCGAGCCGGTCCAGGACGTCCCGGACGTGCTCGGTGGCGGAGAGCTCCCGGGAGCGCAGGGACATGCCGAGTTCGCGGAGATCAGGCAGCACCTCCCCATCCTTACAGGCCGGCGAGGGCGAGCCCGGCGTAGACGGCGACGCCCGCGGCCATCGCCTCCTCGTCGAAGACGACGCGGTTGGAGTGGTTGGGCGGGGCGAGCGCCGGGTCGACGCCGGGTGGGCAGCCGCCGAGGAAGGCGAGCGCACCGGGAACCTCGGCGAGCACGTAGGAGAAGTCCTCGGCGCCCATGATCGGGCTGGACATCGGGACCACGTTGTCGCGCCCGAGCACGTCACCGGCCAGAGCGGTGACGTGGTCGACCGCGCCGGAGTCGTTGACCGTGACGGGGTAGCCTGGCTCGATCTCCACCTCGGCCGTGCACCCGTGGGCCATGGCCGTGTGCCGGCAGACCCGCCGGATCTCCTCGTACATGGTGGCGCGGGTGGTCTCGGACAGGCTGCGCAGCGTGCCCTCGAGGATCGCCGTCTCCGGGATGACGTTGTTGGTGGTGCCGGCCATGATGTGCGCGATCGTGAGCACCACCGGCTGATGGGTGTCGATCCGCCGCGTCACGGCGGTCTGCAGCGCCCCCACCATGGCGGCGGCCGCGGGCACCGGGTCGAGTGCGTCGTGCGGGGCCGAGGCGTGCCCGCCGCGCCCGCTGACGGTGACGCGGATGACGTCGGCGGCGGCCATCAGCGGCCCGGGGCGGGCGTGCACCTCGCCGGACGGCAGGGTCGCGGAGATGTGCAGGGCGAAGGCGGCGTCCGGCCGTCCCGCGGGCCCGGTGCGGTCGAGCAGACCCTCCTCGATCATGTACCGCGCGCCGTGGAAGCCCTCCTCGCCGGGCTGGAACATGAACACGACGCGCCCGGCGAGCTCGTCGCGGCGCTCGGCGAGCACGTGGGCCGCCGAGGCGAGCATCGCCACGTGCGTGTCGTGCCCGCAGGCGTGCATGCTGCCCGGCACCTCGGAGGCGAACGGGAGGCCGGTGTCCTCCGGCAGCGGCAGCGCGTCCATGTCGCCGCGCAGCAGGATCGTGGGGCCGGGCCGGTGGCCCTCCAGCACGGCCACCACCGAGCTGACCGAGCGCCCGAGGTGCACCTGCACCGGCAGGTCGGCGAGCGCGGCGACCACGGCGTCCCGGGTGCGGGGAAGGTCGAGCCCCAGCTCGGGATGACGGTGCAGCGCGCGCCGCAACGTCACCGTGCGTGGCTGAACACTGCGGGCGTGGGCGTGCAGTCCGTCGATCGGGGCACCCGGTAGCGACATGTGCACGATCCTGGCATCTCCGGGAGGTGACGCGAGGGCCAACTTCCGGTTGTGGTTTGGAGCACAGTCGTCAAGAGGCTTACCGTATGGGCATGGCGGTGCAGAGCGTCGAGCGTCCCGCGGACGTGCGGGAACAGGCCCTGCCCGGATACGCCGTCGCGGCGATCCGGGAGGACGGCCTGTGGCGTTGCCTGCGTCTGGTCCCGGAGGCGCTCGTCGACCTCGACACGGCGATCACCGAGCTGCGCGCGCTGCGCTCCACCGGCGCCGTGCTCGGCCTGCTCGACGTCGACGACGAGTTCTTCGTGCTGCTGCGTCCCACCCCGGGCGGGGTGTCGCTGATGGTCTCCGACGCCGTCGCGGCGCTGGACTACGACGTCGCCGCCGACGTGCTCGACCTGCTTCGCGTCGACCTGCCGCCGGAGGAGGACGCGCTCGACGCGCCGCCGTGGCCGGAGGGCGACCTCTCGATCCTCGCCGACCTCGGCCTGCCCGCCGACGAGCTGGAGGTGCTCGCCGCCGAGGTCGAGCTCTACCCCGACGAGCAGCTGGCCGCGATCGGCCGCCGCTGCGGGTTCGCCGACGCCCTCGCCGAGGTCGTCGAGTAGGTGATGCCGCCGCTCGCCTCGGACGAGGCGCTGGTCCGGCGCGCGCTCGAGGTGGCAGCGGCCGCACCCGCCACCGGTGACGTCCCGATCGGGGCGATCGTCGTCGACGCCGCGGGAAGCGAGCTGGCCGCCGCCTGCAACGCGCGCGAGGCACTGGGGGACCCCACCGCACACGCCGAGCTGCTCGCCCTGCGCGCGGCCGCGCGCGTCGCGGGCGAGTGGCGCCTGGAGGGCTGCACCGTCGCCGTCACCGTCGAGCCCTGCACGATGTGCGCGGGAGCGCTCGGGCTGGCCCGCGTGCGCCGGGTCGTCTTCGGCGCATGGGAACCCAGGACCGGCGCCGCGGGCTCGCTGTGGGACGTGCTGCGCGACCGGCGCCTGAACCACCGGCCCGAGGTGGTGGGCGGCGTGCTGGAGGCGGAGTGCGCCGCGCTGCTGGAGGCGTTCTTCGCGCCCCACCGCGGCTAGCAGCCGCCATGCCGGCGTTCGGCGCCGGCCCTACGCCGGGAACCGCTGCGTGAGCCAGCTGCGCACGAGGTCGAGCGCCGACGGGTCGATGGTCGTGTCGATCGTGGCGTACTCGTCCAGCCCGCCGCTCCCGGCAGGCTGCATGAGGTGGTTGAGCCCGGGCAGCGTCCGGACCGTGGCGTCCGGGTCGGCGGCGAGCAGTGAGCGCATCAGCGGCTCGTTCTGGCCCGCCGAGACCTGCTGGTCCGCGCCGCCGAAGAACGCGAGCACGGGCACCCGCAGCGCCTGCAGGGCGGGTGCCGGGTCGTGCACCGCCCACGAGCGGTAGTACGGGTTGACGGTGGCCGCCACCTGGGCCTCGATCTGGTCCGGGCTGGGCTGCTGTTCCGGCGGCAGGCCCGTGGCCTGGGACACGAGCTGGCGTACGGCGAGCGCGCGCGCCCGCTGGTAGTCCTGGGCGCGCAGCAGGGCGACCAGCGTGCGCACGTACGCGAGCTGGTTGGACACCACCTCGGGCGGCGCCCCAGCGGCCTCCAGCAACAGCTGGTTCTGCAGCGCCAGCACCTCTTCCCCGGTCGCGGCCGGCCCGGCCATCGTGATCACGAACGCGACCGGGGTGCGCTCCGCGACCAGCGGCGCCAGGTAGCCACCCTCGCTGTGCCCGAGCAACCCGATCTTGGCGCCGTTGATCTCCGGGCGGGTGCGCAGGTACTCCACGCCTGCCACGGCGTCGCCGGTGAGCTGGTCGTAGTCGGAGTCGTAGAGCGATCCCGTCGACCCGCCGATGCCGCGGTCGTCGACGCGCAGCACCGCGTACCCGGCGCGCGTCAGGAGGTCGGCGAGCAGCAGGAACGGCTTGTGCCCGAAGAGCTCCTCGTCGCGGTTCTGCGCGCCGCTGCCCGTGAGGAGCAGGACCGCGGTGAACGGACCCGGTCCCTCCGGCCGGGTCAGGGTGCCGGCGATGTCGACGCCCTGGCCGGGGTACTTGACCTCCTCGATCCGGTACGGGAACGGCGGCTTGGGCTCCTGCGGCCTGCCCGCGGCCGGTCCGGGCCGGAGCACGAGCGGGAACGACTGCCCGAACTGCGTGAACGCGCCGGGGATGCTCTTGCCGTCCGCCTCGAACGTGCCGCGGAACCAGGCGTCGCCGCCCACGTCCGGGAGGCGGAAGGAGAGTTCCTTCCCCTCCAGCAGCACGTCGGACAGCGGCATGGCCTTGATCGCCTGGGCCGGGATGTCGATCTCCCCGCGCAGCTTGCCTGCCTCGGCGGTCAGCCGGATGCCGATCTCGAGCGGGGCACCCGGTATGCCGATCCGGCCGGCCCACTCTCCGGCCGTGGTCTCGACGGTGGGTGTCACCGGGGCAGGTGGAGGCGGCGGTGGCGGGGGCGGTGCCTGCGTCGACGCACAGCCCGCGAACAGCAGCAGCACGACGGGCAGGGCGGCGAGCAACCGGCGCATGCGCGTCACCGTATTGGAGGAATGCGCTCCTACCCCAGTCGGCCTGCGGCGATCACGCGGGACAGGAACTGGCGCGTGCGTACCTCCACGGGCTCGCCGAGGACCTGGGCCGCAGGACCGGACTCGAGAACGCGACCGCCGTCGAGGAAGCAGACCGTGTCGGACACCTGGCGGGCGAAGCCCATCTCGTGGGTCGCCATCAGGATCGTGACGCCGTCGGCGGCGAGCGCGCGGACGATCGCCAGCACCTCCCCGACCAGCTCGGGGTCCAGGGCGGAGGTGATCTCGTCGAGGAGGAGCAGGCGCGGGCGGACCGCGAGCGCGCGGGCGATCGCCACCCGCTGCTGCTGGCCGCCGGAGAGCCGGTCGGGGTGGTCGCCTGCCTTGCCGGCGAGCCCCACGCGGCCCAGCAGCTCGCGCGCGCGCTCGTCGGCCTCCGCGGCCGGGACCCCGTGCACCACGCGCGGGGCCAGCGCGACGTTCTGCAGCGCGGTCATGTGCGGGAACAGGTTGAACGCCTGGAACACGATCGCCATCCGCCGCTGGGCGGCGGCCGCGTCGGCCCGCGGGTCGGAGACGTCGACGCCGTCCAGCAGCACCTGGCCGTCGTCGACCTCCTCGAGCAGGTCGACGCACCGCAGGAGCGTCGACTTCCCGGAACCGGACGAGCCGATCACCGTGACCACCTGGTGCTCGCCGACCTCGATGTCGATGTGGTCGAGCACGGTGGCGTCGCCGTAGCGCTTGACGAGGCCGCGCACCTCGAGCACCGGTGTCATGCGAGCCCCTGCCTGCGGGCCACGCGCGCTGCCACGGCGTCGGCGATTCGCCCGGTGGGCACGGCGAGCAGCACGAACAGCAGCGCCGCCACGACGTACGGCGTGAAGTCGAACGTGCGCGCCGACGCGATCTGGGCGGCCCGGATCGCGTCCACCGCGCCGAGCACTGAGATCAGCCCGACGTCCTTCTGCAGCGCGACGAAGTCGTTGAGCAGCGGTGGCAGGACCCGCCGCACCGCCTGCGGGAGGATCACCAGCCGCATCGACTGGCGGTGGGTCAGGCCCAGCGAGCGGGCCGCCGCGCGCTGTGAGGGGTGCACCGACTCGATGCCCGCGCGGAAGACCTCGGCGACGTACGCGGAGTAGACGAGGATCAGCGTGATCGTGCCGAGCACCGCCGTGTCGGTCGGCACGCCCTGCAAGCGCAGCGCGGGCAGCCCGAAACCGATCAGGTAGAGCGCGATCAGCAGCGGCACGCCGCGGAACAGGTCGACGTACCCGGTGGCCAGCGCGCGCAGTGGGAAGAACACCGGGCCGCGCAGCGTGCGCAGCACGGCGATCAGCAGCCCGAGCAGGAGGACCCCGATCTCGGCGACCACGAGCACCCGGATGTTCAGCCACAGGCCTGCCGCGACCGCGGGCAGCGACTCCCACCCGACCCGCACGTCGAGGAACGTCTCCTGGACGCGGGGCCAACCCGGCGCGCTGGTCACCCCGACCACGACGGCCGCCGCGAACACCACGGTGGACCCGAGCGCCACCAGGGTGGAGCGCCGGGCCCGCGCGCGGCGGTGGGCGAGCCGGTCCTGGGCGAGGGGGCTCAGGATCACCGCAGTTCCGGAGCGGTCTCCGCCGACGCGAGCCACTGCTGCTCCAGCTCCGCGAGCGTGCCGTCCGCGCGGAGCTTCTCGACCACGGCCGAGACGCACGACGTGAGCGGGCTGTCCTTGTCCAGCACCGCCCCGAACTGCTCCGGCGTGCCGCTGCCCAGCGGCAGCTGCCCGACGATCTTCGCACCCTCCAGCTCCGCCGAGGTGATGTAGAAGGCGGTGGGCAGGTCCACCACGATCGCGTCGACCTGCCCGTTGGACAGGGCGAGCTTCGCGTCGTCGTTGGTGTTGAACACCGCCGGCTCGCTCGCCGGGGCGATCTGGTCGACGATCGCCTGGTAGCTGGTGGTGCCCAACTGCGCGCCGAGCTTCGCCCTCTTCAGCTCGGCGATCGAGGCAGCGCCCGCCGCGGGACCGTTCTCCAGCGCGACGACAGCCTGCTTCACGTCGTAGTAGGGGGCCGAGAAGTCCACGGCCTGCGCCCGCTCCGGCGTGATCGAGAACTCGGTGAGGTTCAGGTCGTAGGACTTCGGGCCGGGCTGGATCGAGGCGTTGAACGGCACCCGGACCCACGTGACCTCGTCCCGCGGGTACCCGAGCCCGTCGGCGATCGCGTACGCGACGGCGCTCTCGAAGCCCTTGCCGGACGTCGGGTCGTCGTCGACGTACCACGGCGGGTAGACCGGCTGGTCGGTGCCGAACGTGAGGGTCCCCGCCGTGAGGGTGGGCAGGGCGCCGGGCTCGCAGGCCGGCCCGACCGCCGCAGGGGGCGCGGCCGGCTCCGGCGCGCAGGCGGCGGCGGAGAGGACGAGGGCGGCCACCACGAGCACACGCCGGACCGCGGACGAGGAGATCACCGCTGGATTCTCCACCGTCCCCCGGGCGGGGCGTCACGCAGTCGGGGCACCTTGTAAGCTCTCCGGCGGTAGCGTGTCCGAGCGGCCGAAGGAGCGCGCCTCGAAAGCGCGTGAGGTGCAAGCCTCCGTGGGTTCAAATCCCACCGCTACCGCCAGCCCGAACAGGCGGAACGCCGGGCCTCCCGCGAGGGAGGGCCCGGCGTTCGTCGTCGTGGTTGCAGTTGTGGTTGCAGTTCAGTGCTTCAGGCGGCCGGTCGCGGTCCCTCACCGGCACCCGGAGGCCGCCACAGTAGACCGCCGACCTGAACGGCGACGTCGCGCCGGACTGCTGCAACCACGTGCTGGTATGGCGCCGCCATCGCGGTGCTCGACCAGCCCATGATCGCCATCACCATCCGCTCCGTGACGCCGAGCAGCAGCAGGACGGTTGCTGCGGTGTGCCGGGCGTCGTGCAAGCGTCGTTCCGGGACGTCGGCCCGTTCGAGCAGCTGCTTCCAGTTCGTGTAGTCGGTCCGCGGGTTCAGCGGCTGCCCGGTGGGCGTGGTGAACACGTACCCGGTCTCGTGCCACAGGTCGCAGGCGGCCGCCCGTTCCTCCTCTTGGTGCTTCCGGTGCGCCCGGAGAAGGGCGATGAGGGGATCAGGGAGCCCCATCCCGCGGCGGCCGGCGTGCGATCCTGTCCGTCGTCATGAGGCCGCTTCCCCCGGCCGCAGTCTTGCAAGGCAGGGGAGGTGCGAGGCGCCCGATGTACAAGCCGTGGAGCTCCACGACGGCGGTACCGCCGCCGCCGCTGGATCGGCCGGTGTGGGTGGATCTCGATCGACTCTATGGCGAGCCTGACGACTCCACCGCCAGATTGGCAGACGATCCCCCGCCGGGTGGGTACCTCAAGGCGACTGGACGTGTGCCCGGCCTGCTCAAGAGATGGGCGCGCGCCGTCGACGGCCGCTGGTTCGGTTGTCGACCCGGTTTCGGGTTGACAACTGACCGATCCGCTCGCCGATCGTTTCGGCAGCGCAGACCCGTGGATGGCGCGCGAGGTGGAGCGGACGACGCGGAGCAGCTACACGGCGATGCGGTGATCGCCGCGGTAGAAGCAGGCAGAGGGCCGCCGTGCGCGTCAAGCGAGCGGGCGGTCGAGATAATCCCGCCAGAACTGGATCAAACCGTCGCGCACCTCGCAGACACAGCAGAAGTTCTGACGAACCGCTCGCCGGCCGAGGGCAGACCGGGAACGCCACCCGGGCTGGTCGCAGCGAAGTCGATCTGCACCGCGGCACGGGCCTCCTCCACGAGCATCCCCGTGATCGTCAGCTGGCGGTCCGGGAAACGCTGGAGAAAGGCATCGAAGACCTGGCGTAGCGCTGTCCGGCTCTTGACATCGACCCCGCGGGCGCGGAACCGATAGCCGGCGTCGGGGGGTGAAGCACCGTACCTGCCCGTCGAGGTCGTTGCGGTTCGCGGCCGCGATCATGTTTTCGATCACGCCGCGAACGGGTCGCGGTCTCGGTGGTGGTCATGGCGTGCTCCTTTGCCAGAGGAAGGTAAGGACGTGCCTGCTCACCTCGGCGGCGTGCGTGATCGGGCCGGCGCCTTGACGGCCTGGAGCGGGCACGAGCGCTGCGGCCGCCCACTGGCTTCGAGCCGGGAGAAGGACGCAGGCCTGCGCCTCGACAACCCAGTCGCGATCTGCATATCGTCGGCTGAGTGACGAGCCAGACAGTCAGGGCTGCTTGGGATGGAATGCCGCCAGGACGTCCTGGCCCGGCTGAACGATGCCGTAGGAGGACTCTGGGACCTCCGTCCAGACGCCGGGAAGGTCTGACAAGGGTTCGGAGACAACCAGGCGGGTCTCCTCGGACAGCTGCCGCAACAGCGGCACGTCCGGATGCAGCTGGCGCACCGTGGACACGAGAGCCGTGTAGAACAGGGTGCGCGACTGGCCCTCGCTGGAGTAGCGGAATGCCCACAGCCGCTTCCCGTCTGTGGTGACGACCGTCATCTGGATCGGCCACTGCACCCCGTGGGCCTTTCCGACGTCCTCGACGAACCCGACCATTCGCTCGACCGCGGAGACGGGGTCCTGCTCCAAGCCGAACGTGAGTGCGAGATAGAACATCAGCTCGGAGTCCGTCGACCCGGCGATGCCCGGGAAGAGCGCCGGGTCGACCGCGAAGAACAGGTCACGGCGAACCGTGGCGAATTCGCGAATGCCGCCGTTATGCGCCCACAACCAGTGACCGCACCGGAACGGGTGGCAGTTGGTCTGCTGCACTGGGGTCCCGGTGGTCGCTCGGACGTGCGCAAGGAACAGCGGCGATCGGATGTGCCGGGCAAGCTCCCCGAGGTTGGTATCCGCCCAGGCCGGCTGGACGCTGCGGAACAAGGCCGGCACAGGGTCGCCCTCGCTGTACCAGCCGACGCCGAAGCCGTCGGCGTTGAGGGCGGTCGCGCCCATCGCCGCCGCGCTGCTCTGGTGGATGAGCGAGTTCGTGGGCCTGGACACGAACGTCTCCAGCGGAATCGAAGATCCTGAGTACGCCAGCCAACGACACATGACGATCACTCCCGAACAAGTCCTTGTGCGGAGCATGCCGCCGGGGCGGCGCCTGCGCATCGCCCAGTGCGGGCGATACCCGGGGTCCTGTCAAGATGCCCAGCCCTCATTTCTCGATGTTGTACTCCAACGTCGGCGACCACAGAAACGGCGTCCCCGGTACCACCTCCGCCCGCCGCAGCCACTCCTCCCAGTCCCCAGGAAGCTCGGCCACGAACAGCAGTGGCGTCGACGGGGACGGCAGCTCGGTGGGCGTGAATCCGACATGCCAACGGCTCGTGATCATCGCCGGTGATCATCCCGGTCAGTGACCGGGTACACACAAGTTCGGCCGGGTCGACTTCTCGGTGTGCGACTCCTACGGAGCCGTTCAGGTACGGCACGAGGGCGCCCTCGTGCCGGCGGCGGCGCTCAGCCAACGTGCCGTGGAACCACGCGCCTAGCGGTAGTCGAGTGGATCACGACCGGTGGCACTTGTGGTTGCAGTTGCAGGCTGCCGCCGAGGTGCGTAGGAGGTGGCGAGGCGGCCACGACCTGCGCGATGTTCACCGCCGGACGTCAGTGGACGAGTGATCGCAGACCTCGAAAGCGCGTGAGGTGCAAGCCTCCGTGGGTTCAAATCCCACCGCTACCGCCAGCTTGAACAGGCGGAACGCCGGGCCTCCCGCGAGGGAGGGCCCGGCGTTCGTCGTTGTGCGGCGGTTCGTCGTGCAGCGGCGCCTCGATCAACTCACGGCGGCGGGCGGTGCGGGGCGTACTGCCCCACGATCCATCGGCAGATCGCCTCCACGACGTAGCCCCGCTCGGCGTCGTCGAGCGCCCGCCCGGCGGGGATGCCGTGCCAGCGCTCCAAGCAGGTGCGGCAGCACGTCGCCGTGGCGTGCTGCGCGACGAACACGGGATGCCCGCGATAGGGCGTCTGACGGCCGTCGTTGCGCGGTTCGGCGGGGGCCAGCCTGCGCTCGACCAGCTCCTCGGCATGTCTGCGGACGGTGGTGATGCCGCGCAGGTCGACCACCGCACGGTCCCGGCCACGGAGCCGGAACCTCGCGCGGAAGTGGTGCTGCCCGATCCGGCGCAGCCTGGCATCCAACTCGTCCATCACGACGCCGATCGTCACCATCCCGAACCGCGGGTCATCACGCGACGGCGGTTCCCTCGAGCTCGACCAGCTGGCCGGGGATCGCCAGGCGGGTCACCCCGAGCATCGTGGTGGTCGGAGCCACCCCGGCGGCGCCCAACCGCGACGCCAGCACGCCGTAGTGCGGGAACAGCTGATCGACGTCGGTGGTGTAGACGTTCAGCCGGACGAGGTTCGCGAGCGACATGCCGGCCCCGCCGAGCACGGCCTCCAGGTTGTCGAGGCTCAGCGCCAACTGCGCGGCCATGTCACCGTCGTGCTGGGGCTCGCCGTCGTCGCTCATTGCGGTCTGCCCGGAGCAGTACAGCGTCCGGGTGTGCCCGGAGACGACCTCACCCTGGTTGAATCCCATCTCCACGGACCACGTCACCGGGTTGACGGCCGTTCGTTCCACTGCCACGCCAGCTCCATTCGACTCATCGAGGGTACGTACGTCCACCGGCTCGGTCGCCGCGATCGTGGACGTCGTGTCGAGGAGCCTCACGGGAAATCACGACATCCTGTGTCGTGTATTCGGATAGGGTTCTCGGGTGCGCGCCGACCGGTTGGTCTCGCTGGTGCTGCTGCTGCGCCAGCGCGGTCGGCTGACAGCGGACGTGCTGGCCCGCGAGCTGGAGGTGTCCACCCGCACCGTCCTGCGCGACATCGAGGCGCTGTCCGCAGCTGGCGTCCCGGTCTACGCCGAACGCGGCCGGCACGGCGGGTTCGCGTTGTTGCCCGGTTTCCGGACCGAGCTCACCGGACTGAACCACGACGAGGGCCTCGCCCTGCTGACCGCCGGGTCGGGGCGCGGCGAGCAGGTGTTCGGCCTCGGCTCGGCGTTCGCATCGGCCACGCGCAAGGTGGTCGACGCGCTGCCCGAAGGCCATCGGGCCACCGCGAGCGACGCCGGCCAGCGATTTCTCGTCGAGCCGGAGACCGACCTGCTCTCGCGCCGGCTGGTCACCGAGGAGGTGCCGGACAGGGCGATGATCGAGGTCCGGCGCGCGGTGCTCGCCGGACACAAGCTGCGCATCCACTACGCCGCAACGGGCCAGGCACCGCAGTGGCGCACGGTGGACCCGATCGGCCTGGTCACCGTACGGGACCGCGGATACTTGCTGGCCACGAGAACCGGCGCGGACCGCACCTACCGGCTGTCGCGGGTGTTGGCGGCCGAGGAACTCCGCGAACCGGCACAACGACCGAACCGGGTCGATCTGGGCCGGGTCTGGCGAGAACGCTGCGCGCAGTTCCTGTCCAGCGATCACCTCGCCGTGCTGGTGCGGGTGAGCCCGGCGCGGCGGGAGGACCTGCTGAGCACCTCGGTTGCCGTCCGCGCCGAGGAACCCGACGCAGACGGGTGGCTGCGGCTGGAGGTGACCTTCCAAGATTCTCGACACGCCGAATGGGCGCTGTGGCAACTCGGCACGGACGCGGAAGCCCTGGCCCCGCAGTCGTTGCGCACCTCTCTGCGGAACCGCGCCGACGCGATCGCCACCCGCTACGGAGTGCCGTCCTGAGGGTCCAGGGTCTCAGGCCGGGTCGGTGCGGGCATCCAGCTCGTCCAGGCCCGGCGGGGCGAGTAGCTCCTGCAGCGCGCGCACGGCGCCTTCCGGGTCACCGGCGCACCTCCCGATGATCGCGTGGGCCGCTGCGAGGCCGGCGGCGTCGACGATGCCCTTCTCGTTCAGCACCCACTCGCCGCGCTCGGCCAGCACACCGTGGGCCGTCTGAGCGGTGGCCCGCGCCATCGTGCCCGCGGCGAGGGTGACGTCCCCGCGCTCCGCGTACTTCCCGGCGAAGGCGAGCGAGAAGGCGCCGTTCCAGCGCCACCGCCGGCCCGCTGCCGCCCGCAGTGCGTCCGGGTAGGTCACCCGCGGCAGCTCGCCGTGCAGCACCTGGGAGATCGCGAGCTCACCGACCGGGGTGTAGGTGGGCAGTCCGGCGATGTGGCCCTCGACGTTGTCGATGTCGAACCGGCCGGCCTGCGCGTCCGCCCACCAGCCCTCGACGACGTCGAGGTCCCGCAGCAGCACGTCCACCGGCTCGCCGTCGACCGAGAGCCACGCCCCGCCGTTGACGATCCGGCCCCACTCCCCGGGCTGCGCGACGTGCCCGGGGAACCCGAGGCCTGCGAGGAGCCCGGCGTCGAAGCCGCCGCGGTAGTAGAGACCGATGTCCCAGTCGCTGTCCGGGCGGTTCGTGCCGCGCGCCCGGCTCCCGCCGAGCACCACGGCGACGACCCCGGGGAGCGGGACGAGCTTCGGGACGATCCCATCGAGTACGGCCATCCCCAGATGATCGCGTCAGGGCTTCTGCAGGGGCTCCCCGTTTGCGCACCGGGGGCAACGGTCCGGCACCCAGATCTCGTTCTCGCGGGTGGCCACCGATTCCAGCGGCAGACCCGCGGTCCCGGCCACCGCCGCAGGTGTGGTGCCGAGCGCCAGCAGCGCGCCGATGGCCACCGGGCGCGCGTCGGTCTGCGCGAGCGCGGCGAGGGTGGCCCGCACCGCCGAGCCGGCGTTGACCACGTCATCGACGACCGCCACCCGCAGGCCGGCGAGCCGGGGCGTCAGCGCGTCCGGCAGCCGGTAGGTGGCGGCGTAGAGGCCGTCGCCCGGTGAGGTCCGCTCGGTGTGGCAGAACCGGACGCCGAGCCGCATGGCCACCAGCTGGGCGAGGAACGCGCCGCCCACCAGCGGCCCGCACACGACGTCCGGCTCGTACGGCCCGATCAGTTCCGCCAGCCGGTACGCGAACGGTTCCAGGTCCGACGGAGTCCAGAACAGCGCGTCGAGCTCCAGCCACAGCTCGCCGTGGTGGCCGGACTCGAGTGGGAAGTGCCCGGCACGCGCGGACATCATGGCCAGCACGCCGTCCTGGAGATCGGGTGGGTTCGGCATCGCGTTTGCGAGCCTAACCGGGCTCACCGATCATGCTCGGATGCCGCTCTTCGACGGCTTCACCACCGGCCTTCTCGACGTCGGCGACGTTCAGCTCTACGTGCGCCGCGGCGGCGCCGGGCCCGCGGTGGTGCTCCTGCACGGCCATCCGCGGACCGGTGCCACCTGGCACCGGGTGGCACCGCAGCTGGTGGCGGCCGGGCACACCGTCGTGGTGCCGGACCTCCGCGGCTACGGGCGTTCGTCGAAGCCGCCCACCACGCCGGACCACGCGCCGTACGCGAAGCGAGCCATGGCGAACGACGTCGTCCGGCTGATGCGCGGGCTCGGCCACGACCGGTTCGCGGTGGCCGGGCACGACCGCGGCAGCTACGTCGCGCTCCGCCTCGCCCTCGACCACCCGGATGCGGTCGAGCGCCTCGCGCTGCTGGACTGCATCCCGATCTCCGAGCACCTGGCCAGGTGCGACGACCGCTTCGCCAGGTCCTGGTGGCACTGGTTCTTCTTCGCCCAGCAGGAGCTGCCGGAGCGCGCGATCCTCGCCGATCCGGACGCCTGGTACGGCGGCAGCCCGCGGCACATGGGCGATGAGGCGTTCGCCGAGTTCCGATCCGCCACCCGGAACCCGGCGACGGTGCGGGCGATGCTCGAGGACTACCGGGCCGGCCTCGGGATCGACCGCGCCCACGAGGAGGCCGACCGGGCTGCGGGACGGCGTGTCACCTGCCCGCTGCTGGTGCTGTGGTCGCGGCACGACGACCTGGAGGACCTCTACGGCGACCCGCGGGAGGTGTGGCGGAGCTGGGCCACCGACCTGCGCGGCGGGGGACCGATCGAGTCGGGCCACCACATGGCCGAGGAGGCGCCGGACGAGCTGGCCGGAGCACTGCAGGTGTTCTTCGCCGACGGAGGACGACCGATCTCAGCACACTCTCACCACGGGGGTGGCCGACCTGCATAGAGTTCTGCCGCATGTGGGGGGCCCGCACACGCATCATCGCCACTCTCGCCCGCCTGCGGATGGGGCGTAGGCGAACCGGCAGCACGGACGCGCTGCTGTCCGTTCTTCCCGAATCGGCCCTGGTGCCGCTGCAACGCGAGGGGCTGGACCCGGTCGCCGAGCTCGGAGAGCTGCGCGCGGTCGAGCCGGTCAGCCGGATGAAGCTCCCGTTCGGGCTGCGGGCGTGGCTGGTCACGGGGTACGAGGAGGCCAGGTCGGTGCTCGCGAACTCGCCCGCGTTCAGCAACGACTTCACCAACCTCGTCGGCACGGTCGGGATCACCGCCGAGCAGAACCCGGGCGGCCTCGGGTTCACCGACCCACCCGATCACACGCGGCTGCGCAAGCTGCTCACGCCGGAGTTCACCGGGCACCGGCTGCGCCGGCTCGCGCCGCGGATCGAGGCCATCGTCGAAGGCCAGCTGGACGAGATGCAGGACACCGCCGAGGCGGGCCAGCGGGTGAACCTCGTCCAGAGCTTCGCGCTGCCGATCCCGTCGCTCACGATCTGCGAGCTGCTGGGTGTGCCGTACTCCGACCGCGCCGAGTTCCAGCGCCTGTCCACGACCCGCTTCGACCTGCTCGGCGGGGTCACCGGCTCGCTCGGCGCGATCTCCGAGTCCATGGAGTACCTGCTCAAGATCGTGCAGAAGCAACGGGGGGAGCCCGGCGACGGGCTGCTCGGCCGCCTCGTGCGCGAGCACGGCGACAACTTGTCCGACCACGAGCTCGCCGGTATCGCCGACGGCCTGCTCACCGGCGGGCTCGAGACCACGGCCAGCATGCTGGCGCTCGGCACGATCGTGCTCATGCAGCACCCGGAGAGCCGCGAGGCGATCCGGGAGCGCGACGACGCCGTCGACCCGTTCGTCGACGAGCTGCTGCGCTACCTCACGGTCGTGCAGGTCGCGTTCCCGCGCTTCGCCCGGGAGCGGGTGAAGATCGGCGGTGCCACGATCGAGAAGGGTGACATCGTCCTGTGCTCGCTCAGCGCGGCCAACCGGGACGGGAACCTCGACGACTTCGACCCGAGCCGCGCCGCCCGCCCGCACCTCGCCTTCGGGCACGGCCTGCACCGGTGCATCGGCGCCGAGCTCGCCCGCATGGAGCTGCGTGCCGCCTACCCCGCGCTCATCCGGCGCTTCCCGGACATCCGGCTCGGCGTGGAGCGGTCGGAGCTGTCGTTCCGGAAGCTGTCGTTCGTGTTCGGGGTGGACACGCTGCCCGTCGAACTCGGTGTGACGGCGCGCCCGGCACCGTGACGCTCCGGCGCCGGCGCGTCAGCTGGTCACCAGCGCCGCGAAGCGGTCCAGGTCCACGTTCCCGCCACTCACCAGCACTCCGATCCGTTGACCGGACAGCTCGGCGGCGAGCCGGCGCACGGCCGCGAACGCGAGGCAGCCGGTGGGCTCCACGAGGATCTTCATCGTCGACGCGAACACGCGCATGGCCGCCACCAGCTCCGCGTCGCTCGCCGTCACGATGTCGTCCACGTCCCGGCGGATGATCTCGAACGGGAGCACGCCGAGGTGCTGGGTCTGGGCACCGTCGGCGATCGTCACCGGGGTGTCGATGTGCACGATGGAACCGGTGCGCAGCGACCGGAGCCCGTCGTCGCCCGCCTCCGGTTCGACGCCGACGACGCGGCACGAGGGCGCCAGTGCCCGCGCGGCGAGCGCGGCTCCCGCCAGGAGGCCTCCGCCGCCGAGGCAGACGAAGAGCGCGTCGAGCTCCCCGGCCTGTTCGATCAGCTCCATCGTGGCCGTGCCCTGCCCGGCGATGATGTCCGGGTGGTCGTAGGGCGGCACCAGGGTGAGCCCCTTCTCGGCGGCGAGTGCGCGCCCGATCTCCTCGCGGTCCTCGCCGTATCGGTCGAAGCGCACCACTGAGGCGCCGTATCCCAGGGTGGCGGCGACCTTGCTCTCGGGCGCGTCGTCCGGCATGAGAATGGTGGCCGGTATGCCGAGGATGTTCGCGGCGAGCGCGATCCCCTGGGCGTGGTTGCCCGACGAATAGGTCACGACGCCGGCCCGGCGCTGATCCTCGTCGAACCGGGACAACGCGTTGAACGCGCCCCGGAACTTGAACGCACCCATGCGCTGGAAGTTCTCGCACTTGAAGAACAGGTGAGCGTCGGTTTCGCGGTCGATCCGGCGTGAGGTCAGCACCGGCGTGCGGTGCGCGTGGCCGCGGATCCGCTCCGCGGCCGCCTGCACGTCGGCGAAGGTGGGTGGCGTCGGCATCGTCCTCCTGTCGCGGTCCTTCGGTCCGATCATGCCTCCCCGCGAGGGCGTGCGGGCACCGAGATGTTCACCTACCGCTCACCTCGTAGGCATCCGTCCGGTTGCCTTCCGTACGCCGCGCGGCGGCAACCTGATCAACGTCCACCCCGGGCACGGCTGGTTGCTGACCCTGTCGCAACGGGCGAGCCCCCCGGGGGTGGCGCGAGCGGAGCGGATGCCCCGCAGGTTGCTGCCTCAGGCGCGACCTGCGGTCGGGCCACGCGTTCTCGCACTTCGCGGCGGTGCCGCAGATCTTCCTCTCTACGTCATTCCGTGTCCGCGTGCAGCGGCGAACGTCCAGGAGCTTCCGTCATGGGTCAGGTGTCAGTGCGCGAGGGTGGGGCCGTCGGCCTCACCCCGCATGCTGACGTCGTCGCCGTGCGGTTGCGGCTGTCGGCGGTGGACCGGATGTGGCAGCTGGTGCGGTGGGCGGTCACGCTCGCTGGTGCGGTCGTCGTGCTGTGGTTCGGGGCGGCGTTCCTCGCGGCCGCTCCGGCGGCCGCTGCCGTTGCCGTTCCCGTGATGCAGGTGGCGGCCGTCAAGCAGATGGGTGGCCTGCGCCCGGCGGGCGGAGGCGACCGCGACTCGGGTTCAGGCGACTCGGGTTCGGGCGACAAGAAGTCGGACAAGAAGTCGGACGACAAGAAGTCCGACAAGAAGTCGGACGACAAGAAGTCGGAGAAGAAGTCCGAGAAGAAGGACTCCGAGAAGAAGTCCGACGGAAAGAAGTCGGACGAGAAGTCGGCCGACAAGTCCGAGAAGAAGGCCGAGCGGAGGAAGTCGGACAAGGGATCCGATGAGAAGAAGGCCGGCGAGAAGAAGGCCGGCGAGATGAAGTCGGAGCGGAAGACGTCCGGCGACGACGCCGAGCGGGACGAGACGAGGCCGCGCAGCCGCTCCGAGGACGGGGACGCGGAGCGGTCGGACTCGGACCGCGAGCGGCGACCGTCGGAGACCCGCGATTCCGCCGACACGAGCGCGCGCCACGACCACGCGTCGCGCACCGAGGAGGACGGCGACGAGGACGGCGGGCCGGCCGGGCAGGAGCGCAGCCGCCCGCGTGATCGTGAGCAGGCGCGGGACTCCGATCGGGACGCGGCGACGGACGTCAGCACGGGCGCCGAGGAGAAGGGCGCGGGGGCGAAGGGCGCGGGGGAGAAGGGCGCCGAGAAGAAGGACGCGGAGAAGAAGGACGCGGAGAAGCGGGACCCGGAGAAGGAGGACCGGGTGAAGAAGGACGCGGCGGAGAAGGACCCGGCGGACACGGGCGCGGCGAAGGCCGGGCGCGACGGCGACTCCGACGCGGCCGAGGACAGCGGCGAGCGCTGGGCGAAGATCGGCCGTGAGGTCCGCGCGGAGATCGTCGACCGGATCGGCCGGGACCGGCGCGAGCGCGACGATCAGGACCGGGCCGGCCGCAGCGATGACCCGACTGCGGACGCCGACAGCGCTGCGCCGTCGGAGCGGGAGCGGCACCGAGCCGGGGAGAGCCGGGTCCGCGGCGCCGACCGGGCGGCGGTGCCCGACGAGGACGCCACCGGTGACGCCGACGACGGTCACGAGATGCTGCGCGAGGCGGCCCGCGCCGGGGGCAGCGGATCGCTGCGGGAACGGACCCGGGAGGCCGGCGCGGCGCGGGATCGGGTCCGGGACGCGAAGGAACGCGAGCGGCGGGGGCAGGACGGAGCCGGCGCGGAGCCGTCGGACCGGGACGAAGCGCGGCGGTTCGTCCAGCGGGCCGAGAAGATCGCACGCGAGGTCGCCGACGGGGGCGAGGGCGTCTCGCGGGCGGTGGAGCACCTGGTCGACGAGGCGGTCGAGGGCGCGGGCGACTCTGCGAAGAAGGCCGTGAAGAAGGCGGCGAAGAACGCTGCCAAGGACGTGGGGCAGAAGGCGGAGAAGGCGCTCTCGCGCGCGGCGGGCGATGAGGAGGCCCTCTCCCCCGACGAGGCCGCGCAGTTGCGCTCGGCGCAGGAGGACGACCCGGCGAGGGGTACGGGCACGTCCGGGCGGACGCGGTCGGCGCAGCGCGCGACGGCCGATCCGCGAGGTCCTCCGTCCGACGAGCTCGTGACCACGATGGCGGTGCGGGAGTCGCGCGACGACGACGAGGACGACGACTCCGCCGATGACGACTCCGATCGCGAGTACGACGACTCCGCCGAGCAGACCGAGCGCGTGCTCGAGGGTCGCATCGCGGTCGACAAGAGCGAGAAGGAGCTCCGCGAGACGAAGAAGGAGGTCGCCTCCGGGAAGGCGACCAAGGCGGACTACGACGAGAAGGCCGCCGAGCACGAGAAGGTGGAGCGGGACTACGAGTCCGAGCGGGCGCAGGTGTCGCCCGAGCGGGCCGACCTGGTCGACGAGGTCGTCGACGGGCAGCGCGGCCTCTCCGAGCGGGAGCGGGAGCTCGACGCCGAGGAGAAGAAGGTCGCCTCGGGTGAGGTGACGAAGAAGGCGCACGACAAGAACGTCGCGGCGTACGAGAAGCAGCGCGACGAGGTGTACGAGGCCACCGACGAGCTGATGGAGGCCACCGACCGCGACCCGGACGGGGTCTCCGAGGACGACCTCGACGGCGAGGGTTCCGCCGCCGGTTGCGGAGCCGACGGGTCGTTCGTCGAGTGCGGGTCGGTGAGCGAGTCCTCCGACGGGAAACGCGACTCCGAGCGACGGGTGTGCCTGTCCGGCGTGTCGTCCGGGTGCGGTGCGTCGTCGGAGTCGGGCGGGTCGAAGGCCGAGGCGTCGTGCGACGACACCGGTTGCGGCAGCAGCGCGACCCGTAGGGGCGAGGACGGGGAGATCGTCCGGGCGTCGGCGAGGTGCACGGGCGAGTGCGAGGAGCGCAGCCGGGCCGATCGGGACGGCGCGACAGCGGACTGCGACAGCTCCGGTGGCTCCTGTGAGAGCAGTAGCTCCGGGAGCGGGCGCGACGGTGGCACGGCGCGGTCGGCGAGCACCACCACGGACACCACCCGCGGGGCGGGTGGCGGGTCGGCGCGGTGCGCGGGCGGTGAGTGCTCGACCTCCGGTTCCGTGGAGCTGGACGACGCGGGCGAGGTCCGCGCGGAGGCGGAGGTCGGCTGCGGGGCCGGCTGCGCCGGCTCGGCGAGCAGTGACTCCGACGCGGGGCGCGCCGCCGTCACGGCCGGTTCGCAGGCGTCGACGACGAAGGCCGGCGCGGACTGCAGCGTCTCGGGCGGGGAGTGCCGCACGGCGAGCGAGTCGCGGGCCGACCGCTCGGACGAGGACCTCGCTTCGGACAGCATGGCCACCGTGGACGTCGACTGCGACGACGCCGCCTGCTCCGGGCGCGGGACGACCACGACGAGCGGGTCCGCGAGCGGGACGCGGGCCGGGGCCGGCCGCGACAGCACCGCCACCGCGTCCTGCGAGGTCCGCGGCGGTGCGTGCGGGGCGCAGAGCGGCACCGAGACCGATTCGTCGACCGACGAGTCCGAGGTCGAGGCCGGGACGGCCCGGTTCGCGGCCCGGACCGACGGGGATGCCACGGCGGCGAGCTCGGCGGGCGCGAGCGTGGACTGCGGCGACGCGGCCGGATGCACGGGCGCCGCGTCCGGGGCCACCACCGGGAAGGTGACCGGCACCGCGACGGCGGGCGGCGCCGCCCCGGTGCGCACGACGAGCGCCTCCACGAGCTGCACGACCGCGGCGGGCGGGTGCGACGCCGAGGCGACGTCCGAGGTGAGCGATCGCGTCGCCGATGCAGGGGAGTCCGGCGACCCGTGGCCGGCGACGGCGGGTCGGCCCGCTCGGGAGCTGGCCGCGTCGAGCACGGCCGACGCCGTGGCGAGCTGCGAGGCCGTCGCGTGCACGGGTGCCGGTTCGGCCCGGACGGCCGGCGCCGCCTCCGGTGACATCGCGGGCGTGCGGGACAGCACGGCGAGCTCGAGCTGCACCGTCCACGGCGACGGGGGTGGCTGCGGGGCCTCCACGGGCACCACGGTGGCTGACCGGGAACCGGCGACGACGGGTGGGACACCCGGGGTGGCGGCGGTGTCCGGCCCGGTGAGCGTGTCGACCGCATCGGCGTCGGTCGGGTGCTCGGGCGGTGCCGGTGAGTGCGGTGGCACGGCGACCTCGTCGACCAGCGCGCGCGACACGGCGGTCACGCCACAGGCCCGCGGCACGTCGGCGAGCGCCGAGTGCACGGTGACCGGCGGTGGCTGTGCCGGTGACACCAGCTCCTCCGCATCGTCCGCGCCCGACTTCATCGCGGTCGACCCGGCCACGGGCCAGCCGCTTGCCGGCCGGCCCACGAGCGGGCCGTCGTCGGTGGCGTCCTCGTCCGGCACGGTGGTGTGCCCGGCGGGCGGGGCGTGCTCCGGCTCGGTGCGCACCTCGGTGTCCGCGTGGGACGGTGCGGTGGCCGGTGGGACGCCGCGCACCTCGACGGGTGAGGCGAGCTGTACCGGTGGCACGGGCGGCTGCCAGGCCGACTCGGTGTCGTACGCCTCCACCGGCTCCGGCGCGGCGCTGGCGCTCTCCGGCGGGCAGCCGGTGAACCAGGCGCGGCTGGCCGCGGGCCCCTCGGCGGCCTCGGCGTCCGGCGCGGTGGTGGCCTGTGCGGGCGAGGGTGTCTGCGACGGGCGGGCCTCGAGCGCGGCCACCGCCACCGACCCGGCCGTCTCGGATGCGCCGCGCGGATCGCGCAGCACGGGAACGTGCGAGGGCGTCACCGGCGGGGTGTGCCAGGCGGTGACGAACTCCGGTGCCTCCTCCGAGCCGAACGCCAACGTCATCCTGCCGGTGGTGCAGGCCGCCTCGACGGCGAACGCCACGGTCTCGCAGGAGCCGACCGGCGGTGACGACGAGCAGAAGTCCGGCCGGCAGCAGCCGGCCACGCCGGCCGGATCGACCGCACCCGGTTCGAGCGCCAACTCCGGCGGACCGACCGTTCCCGGTGCCTCCAGCTGGACCATGGCGTCGGCGGTCCTCGACTGCGCGGGCAGCGAGGGGTGCTCGGGCACCGCGCGGACCTCGGCGACGGGCACCGACGGCCCGCAGGCCCTGACCGGCGCCGGTGAGGCCCGCGGTCCACCGGCCACGACCGGGACCACCAGCTCCAGCGGCAGCTGCGCGAGCGTGCAGAGCGGCTGCCGGGTCCAGACCGACTCTTCCGCGGGCTCCGGCCAGGTCGTGGCCGACATCGTCGCGGAGGACCGCAAGGCCGCTGCCGAGCAGGCGCGCGAGCAGGCCACCGAGGCCGAGGCCGTCGCACGGGCCGCAGCGGAGGCCGCCGCCCGACCGGGTGCGACCGCAGCACAGAGCAAGGCCGCCACCGATGCCGCGAAGACCGCGGCCGACGCGCGGAAGAACTACACCGAGGCAGCACGGCAGGCCGCAGCGCCGGTCACCGACGCTCCCGCGACGCTCTCGCGGTCGAGCGCGGCCGCGCAGTGCGACGGACCGGACTGCCTCGCCGCGACCACCGGCTCAGGCGATGGCACCGCGGGACCGGCCACCACGTCGGGTCGCTGCGTCGCCGCCGCGGGTGGATGCGTGGTCACCAGTGACGCCACGGCCACCGCCGAGCGCGACTCCGGGATGTCCGGTGGCAAGGGCGAGAAGCCGCTCCCCGGCTCGTCCGGTGTCGCGGAGGCGAGCTCCCAGGTGCTGTGCCCCGAGGCAGGCTGCACCGGAGCGGTCACCGGCGACTCGTCGGCGGTCGCGGGGCCGGCAGGCGAGCGCAGCACCAGCACCGCCACCGGGTTCGCCCGCTGCGACGGCAGCACCCCGTGCGCGGCGCAGATCACCGCGAGCGCATCGCGCGCGGTCAGCGCACGGGACGCCGAGGACGGCGAGCGGTTCGCGCTCACCTCCGCCTCGGTCGGCGCGGCCTGCGACAACGGCACCGCCACCGGCTGCGCCACCTCGACGTCGAGCCGCACCACCGCAGTGGGTGCGAAGGGCGTGTCCGGCAGCTCCGGCGCGACCTGCGCGGCGTCCGGTGCCTGCTCCGCCGCCACCGGCGGGTTCGCGGCGGAGGGCGTCGTGGAGACGACCGCCGAGTGCACCGGCACCGGGTGCCGCACGCACACCGAGGGCGACGCCCGGGTCTCGCTCCCGGGCGGCACCGGCACGGCCACGTCCAGGAGCGACTGCACCGTGGGCGCGTCCGGGGCGTGCGCGGGTAGCAGCCGGGTGGGCGCCACGGAGAACGGCACGCAGGCCGCCGCGACGTGCGCCGGGAGCGAGGGTGCGACGTGCCGGCACAGCTACTCCTCGACGAGCGACGCGCACAGCCGCGCCGGTGGCAACGTCGCCGATGCGCACGCGCAGTGCGGGGGGTCGGGTGGCGCCGGGACCGGCTGGTGCGCCACCGGCGCCGCCGCGCAGACCACCGGCGAGGCCGCCGTCGCGATGGCGGCCTGCGAGGGGAGCGCCGGCTCCGGCTGTTCGCACCGGTACAGCGCCAGCAGTTCGGCCGCGGCCGCGAGCGGCGGGGCCGGCGCCCGCGCGAACGCGTCCGGCTCGGGGTCGGGGACCTTCGGCGGCGGCCTCGTCGCAACCATGGCGGCGGCGTCGGCCGGGAACGGGGGCGCGCAGGCCGCGGCGTCCTGCACCGGGAGCGGCGGTGTCCGGTGCAGCCACTCCTACAGCGCGAACGCCGCGGCGTCGGCGTCCTACGGCGGCAACCGGGCGAGCGCGCACGCGGCCGGTTCCGGTGGCGGCGGCGTGGGCGGCGGCGCGGTCGCGGTCTCGGCACAGGCCTCCGCGGGCCCCGGGTTCGCGTCGGCGGGCGCGTCCTGCGGTGGCAGCGGCGGTGTCCGGTGCAGCCACTCCTACAGCGCGAACGCCGCGGCGTCGGCGTCCTACGGCGGCAACTGGGCCACCGCGTACGCGTCGGGCTCCGGTGGTGGCGGCGTGGGCGGCGGCGGGGTCTCCGTGTCGGCGCAGGCGTCGGCAGGGCCCGGTTACGCCAACGCGAGCGCATCCTGCTCGGGCGCGTCCAACTGCCGCTGGGGTTACGCGGGTGAGGCGTCCAGCTCGGTGTCCTACGACGACGGCACGCACCGCAGCTGGGCGAACGCCCACGCGTCCGGCTCGGGTGGCGGGTCCGGCCCGGGTGGCGGCGGGCTCTCGGTGTTCGCGCAGGCGGCGGCGGGCAAGGGCTGGGCGAACGCCGTGGCGGGCTGTTCGGGCGCGTCGAACTGCTCGGCGAGCTACTCCAGCGGGGCGGAGGCGTCGAAGACCGTCGGCGGCCAGCACGCCGAGGCGTGGTCGCACTGCTCCGGCGGCGGCACCGGCGGGTCCTGCGGCTCGTACGCCACGGTCGAGGTCGACGCCGAGCACGCGGTGGCGCAGGCCGGGTGCTCCGGCACCGGGGTGTGCGACTCGTTCTTCGCGACGACCTCGCGGTCGAGCGGCTCGGGAACCGGGCTCAAGGGCGACTCCGGGGCGGACTGCTCGGGCGGCGGCGCGGCCGGCGGGTACTGCGCCACCGGTTCCAAGGTCACCTACGACGAGAAGACCGGCGAGCTGGTCGCGACCTCGTACTGCGGCACCGAGGGCGGCACCTGCTCGAAGTACGCGAACGTCACGATCGACGCGGCCTTCCAGGGCCGGCAGCTGACCGGCGACGGCGCGGTGCACTGCGGGGGCCCGGGCCCGGGCGGCTGCTCGGCCGTCGGCGTGGTCAAGTACCACACGGCGAGCGTCAGCGAGGACGGCACGCCGATCCCGCCGTCGCTGGTGGTCGGCACCGGGTGCGCGGTCGAGGGCGGCACGTGCTCGCAGCGGTCGCAGGCGAACGCGAACATCACCGGCCCGGACGGCAAGATCGGCGCGAGCGCCGTGTCGGCGTGCTCGGGCACCACCGGCTGGTGCTCCACGGTCGTCGGCGGCGAGTTCAAGCCCGGCACCGGCGAGATCACCGCCTACGCCAACTGCGACAACGGCGGGGCGACCGGCTGCTCCAAGTCCGAGGCCCACCTGCACGGCGAGGTCTCCGGGCCGGGGCAGGCGAAGCCGAACGGCCCCACCGAGGGCACGATCAACGGCAACGGCAAGGCCGACTGCGTCCGGACGTCGGGCCTGTGCGCCGTGTCCGGCGTGTTCACGTACGTGCCCGCCGCGATGGGCAAGGACGTGGACGGCGACGGCAAGCCGGACCCGGTCCCGGCCCACGTGCAGGTGGCCACCGGGTGCTACCCGGAGGGGCCGGGCTGCACGCAGGAGGCGCACGCCTGGGCCGAGCTGAACGCGGAGACCGAGCACACCAAGCACCACGGCACGGCCAACGCGGACTGCGCGGGCACGTGGGGCTCGTGCTCGGTGGTGGCGTCGGTGGCCCTGGACAAGGAGTCGGGGCAGATCGCGGCGTTCGCGCAGTGCGACGACGACGGCGGCGCCACCTGCAGCCGGGTGCACACCCACACCGACGCGTGGGCGGACTCGCCGAACGGCGAGAAGCTGAACGGTGACGGCAGGTCGGACTGCAACCAGCAGACGGCCACGTTCTGCTCGTCGGTGTCGTTCGCGAAGTACTACGCCGACGGCGAGCGGACGATCACCACCGACGACGGCCAGCAGGTCAAGCTCCCGGCGCACGTCCAGTCCGGTGCCGGCTGCGGCACGGGCGGGCCGGAGGAGGGCTGCAGCTTCAGCTTCTCCGCGCACGGCCTCGATCAGCTCTCCGAGGACGACGGCCTGCTGAAGGCCGACGCGCGCGGCGACTGCTCGGACTCCGGGACGACCGGATCGGGGTACTGCAGCGTCGCCGCCGACGCCAAGATCGACATCAACAAGCGCACGGCCGAGGCGACCGTCTGGTGCCAGGGCAGCGACGGCGTGAGCTGCTCCTACTCCGGCAGCGTCGAGGCGTACCAGGATGCCGACAAGAACAACGCCGAGTCGAAGAAGGCCTGCGGGACGGGCCTGCGCGGGAACTGCTCGCTCGCGGCGGCTGCGGTGGCCGCCGGCGGCGACCGGGAGAAGCAGGGCCAGGCACTGGCCTCCGGGCTCTGCATCGACTCGAACGGCACGTGCTCCGGCGAGTTCAGCACCCACGTCGACTCCAACCGCGACACCCTGTCGGACTGCCGGTCGAGCGGTGGTGCGAACGGGACGTGCTTCGGGCTGGCGGTGCGGGACCACGCGCTGTCCGGCGGCCAGTTCTTCGACGACCCCGGCGGCCCGAACGCCACGATCTCGATGCACTCCAAGGCGCCCGGCCGGGAGGGGAACCGATCCTGCTCCGTGACGTCGGCGTGCGACCTGCACGAGGTCAAGGACGGCGACTTCGAGCTCGACGGCAAGTACTTCACGCTCGACGTGAAGGAGGACAAGTCCGTCGGCCAGTGGTTCAAGAACTTCGGCCGCGACCTCGGCGACGTCGTCGTCTACGCGGTGCCGGGCCTGCTGGAGTCGGTCGGCACCGAGCTGTGGAACATCGGCAAGATCAGCATCATGGGCAAGGACGGCCTGGTCGGCCTGGTCACCGGCGGGCACGTCGGGTTCTCCTCGCCCGAGCAGGGGGAGAACGAGTCCGACCTGGAGTACTACGCCCGGCTGTTCCCGTTCACCGGCGGCGTCGCGCAGGGCGCGGTGAACTTCTACGACCGCTGGCTCAAGGGCGGCGGCAGCTGGAGCAGGATCGGCGAGGACTACTACTACGCGCCGGTGTCGACGCTCCTGGAGGACGTGGGCACGATCGCGCTGGTCGCCGTCGGTGCCGGGGCCGTCATCAAGGGCATCTCGCTGGGGGCGAAGGGCGCGAGTGCCGTCTCGGCAGGCCTGAGCACCACGATGATGTCCGGGCTGCGCACCGGGCTGACCGCGGGACGGGCGGCGTGGTCGGCGACGCGGACCCCGGTCCTGGACGCGGCCTACACCGCCGCGATGCGGACGGCGGGCATCACCGGCAACGCCGCCCTCGCCCCGCTGAAGCTGAACTTCGCGATCGGGCGGCTCGGCGCCGGGCTGGCGTCGCGGGCGCTGCTCGCACCGGTGGCGAACCGCGTGCTGAACGCCGCCGAGGTCACCGCGGGCCGTGCGGGGGCCGCGTTCGAGTTCGGCCGCTACTCCGATGCGATCGCCCTGCAGGCCGGTGCCGGCCGGCTCACCCGGATCGGCAACGCGATGACGACCCTCGGGTACGCCGGGCGGATCGTCGGCTCCGACGGCCTCTTCGGGCGCACGACGCGCAACGGCCGGACCCCGGGGCTGTTCGGCACGCTGCGCGGCTACCAGACGCTCGGCCTGCGCTTCGGCCTCGTCACAACCGCCGGTGAGATCGCGTCCGCTCACATGCGCGCGCGGTTCGTGCTGGACTCCGACGGCATGCTCCGGCCGGCCGGCCGCGGCGCCGTCCTGGGTCATCTCGCTGACGGCCTGGACGCGTTCCGCCAGCAGCGGGCCGACCGGGCGAACACGGTCGTGCAGTACGACCAGGTGGTGTTCGGTGGCGAGCTGAGCAACCCCAACCGGCTCGCCGGCCGGGGCGTGCGCGCCACGGACCGGGCCCGGGCACTGACCGAGATCGCGGAGGGACGCCTCGGCGCGCAGGACTTCACCGATCTGACGGGCAACGGCCTCGACTCGATCTCCGGCCGGGTGGCCGCCGGGGAGGGCGGCACCGGCGGGGTCCGGGCGGGGGAGCAGGACGGCACCGCCCCGCAGCCGGGCAAGCCGGGTGAGCAACGGGGTGGCGCGGCGCCGAAGGGCGACCGGCGGGGGCAGGCCCCCGAGCAGCAGCCCGGCCCGGCCGACCCGGTCGACCTGCTGCCGCCGTCCGGCCCGGGCAGCGGGGCGGGCACCGGCAGCGGGAAGCGCCCGAAGACCTCCGGCGGCGGACCCGATCCGGTGACGGGCGAGAACGGCAACGGGAGCCTCCCGCGGCAGCACGCGGACGAGCCGGCGCCGCCGCAGACCGACGAGGGGCACCCCCGGACCCCCGACCCGCTGGAGTCGGACCTGCCCCCGCCGGGCGAGCAGCCGGGCCCGAAGCAGCAGGCCCGCACCGAGAAGGACTTCGCGCCGGAGGTGGCCGAGGTCCACACCTTCTGGCAGCGGTTCCGGGAGTACACGGACGCCCAGCTGAGGGCGCGGTTCCGCGCGCTCGCCGACGACGTCCGCAGCAACCGGAAGACGATCGACGAGGTCACCACCGAGTGCACCGCACTCGCGTGTGAGGTCTCCCACCGGACGACGAAGCAGGAGCCGTATGACGAGCAGATAGCCGGTGCCCTCGCGCTGGTGCGCGGGGACCTCATCCAGATGCTCACCGGCGAGGGCAAGACCCGAGCCGGGTCACTGGCGATGGTCGTGCGCAGCCTCGACGCGCGGGATGTGAACGGCCGGCCGGTGGCGGGCAAGGGCGCGCAGTGGCTGGCGCTGAACCCGGCGGACCGGGCGGCCGCGATCAAGGCACTCCGGCCGATGGCCGAGCTGCTCGGGCTGACCGTCGGCGAGATCCGGCCCGGCATGAGGTGGCGGGCCAAGCGGGAGGCGTATGACGCGGACATCGCGGTCGGCACCGTCGGCGAGTTCGTGTTCGACGTGCTGCGGTCCGGCTACGCCAAGGGCAGCCCGGTGCACGGCAACCGCGGCGGGTACCGCCTGATCGACGAGGTCGACCAGGTGCTGCTCGACGAGGCGCTGACCCCGCACGTGCTGGCGGAGGCGATCCGGGGCAAGGCGCCGCTCGGTGACCTCGCGTTCGCGGCGCGGGTCGCGCCGATGCTCGAGCCGGGTACGGCGGCGACGCGCGGCCACTTCGAGATCGGGCGCAACGGGGTCCGGCTCACCGACGAGGGCTACGCGTTCATCGCGAAGGAGACCGGCCGGGACCTCACGACCCGGAAGAACAGGCCGCTCGCGCGGCGCGTGGAGAACGCGCTCGCCTTCGACCTGATCACCAAGAAGGACGTCGACTACCACGTCAACGCGAACGGTGACGTCGTCATCGTCGACAAGCGCACCGGCTACGAGCTGCCGGGGCGTCGCTGGAACGACGGCCTGCACGAGGCGATCGAGTACGCGGAGCGGCTGGAGGTCGGGGCTCCCACCCGGGTGCTCGACTCGCTGACGGTCGCCGACTTCCTCGGCGACACCCCGTTCGCCGGGATGACGGGCACCGCCGGTGGGGAAGCCGGGATGGCCGCCTTCCGCGCGCACTACGGCAAGGGCGTCGTCGAGATCACGCCGCACTTCGGGCGGAACCGGACGGACGGCACCGTCACCTACCGGACCCTCGGCGAGAAGTGGGACGGCATCTTCGACGACGTCGTCGCGACGATGAGGTCCGGGCGGCCGGTCCTGGTGGTGACCGGCTCGATCCTGGAAGCCGCTCGGTTCTCCCTGCGGCTGAGGCGCGCCGGGGTCGAGAACAACCTGCTGACCGCCAAGACGCGCCCGCGGGACGCGGCCCGGATGATCGACGAGGCCGGTGAGTGGGGCCGGGTCACGGTGGCCACGAACCGCGCGGGCCGCGGCGTCGACATCCGGCTCGGCGGCGACAGCGAGGCGCTGGCCCGCTCGATCGTGCAGCGCGACCACCCGGGGATCAGCAGGCGCGACCCCCGCTACGAGAGCCTGCTGCGGGCCGCCCGGGTGGAGGCCGAGGGACTGCGGCACGACGCGATCAACGAGGCCGGCGGTCTGCACGTGGTGCTGACCGAGTTCCCCGAGTCGCTGCGGGTCGAGGACCAGGCGCGGGGCCGCGCCGGTCGCCAGGGCGAGAACGGCAGCTCCACGCTGCACCGCTCGTTGGAGGACCCGGTCCTGCAGCCGCTCGGCAAGGGCGAGTTCGCCGCGGAGCGCCCGGCCGACGACAACCCGCTCCCGGCGGTGGACTCCACCGCCGTGGACGCGCTCTTCACGCTCGCCCGGCAGGAGGCGGAGCTCGTCGCCCGTACCGAGCGCGGGGCCCACGAGCAGGCCCGCGGCGTCGAGCAGCAGCGGGGCTGGAACCCGTTGCGCCGCAGCGGCATGCCGGCCCGGGTCGTGCTCGCCCCGGAGGAGGCCCCGGCGTCGGCGGCGATCCCGGCGAACCCGGCGGGCATCGACCTGCCGCAGCTGGCCGCCCTGCGTGCGGGGCAGGACATCCCGGGCCTGTCGCCCGCGGTGAACGAGCGGCTGCGGGACCTGGCCGACCGGTTCGACGTCGAGGGCTACCCGGCGAGCCAGGACCAGGTCCTCGCCGCCGACGAGATCGCGGCGAAGCTCCCCCAGCGGTCCTTCCAGCCGTACCGGTACACCGAGGCCGACCTGGCCGGGGTGGCGCAGCGGCTGGCGGAGCTGACCCGGCAGCAGAACGCGGTGCAGCGCAGCCAGGAGCTGCGCGGCGGCCTCGGGATCCGGGACCCGCAGGAGTACGCCGCGACGATCGTGGCCGCCGCGCAGCTGCTGGCCGACCGCGAGGAGGCGAGGCGGACGGGCCGCCCGCTCCCGACGAACCTGAACGCCCCGGCGGAGCGGCTGCGGCTGACCTCGCTCAGCGACCGCGAGCTGCAGGCGCTGCTCGACTTCGCGCGCGGCGTCCCCGAGGCGCAGATCGCCGAGCGGCTCGGGATCAGGGTCGACGAGCTCGGCTGGTACCTGCGCACGGACCCGGAGAATCCCGGCGTCGTCATCGACAAGATGACCAGGCAGTCGCAGAACAACGCGCTCCTCGGCACGCGGGTGCCTGCCGGCCGCCAGGTGCGGACCGAGGCGGGCGTCCGGGACGCGGTCGTGGCCCGGCTGCTCGCCGAGCTCGGCGTCGACGACCTGGCGGCGGCCGGCGCGGACGGGCTGTGGCAGCGGGTCCGCGACGAGCTCCGCGCGGTGGAGCTGTACGGGCTGCACCCGGCCGAGGCATCGGCGCTGTGGGACCGCGGCGACCGGATCGAGGAGTTCGTCGGCCGGCTGCCGGCACGGCGCCGGGACGCGGCCTACGCCGCGTTCGTCGGTGCGGGCGTCACGTCGGTGTCGCAGCTGGCCGCGATGTCCCTCGACGAGCTGGCCGACCTCGGCATGCCGGCGTCGACGACGCGGGCCGTGCGCCGGGCGCTGACCGGGACCGAGGTCCCCGCCCGGACCGACACCCTCGACGGGTACCTCGCCGCCGACCTCGCCGCGCGCACCGACTGGAGCTACGACGACCTGCTGGCCGCACTGCACGTCGCGGCCGGGTTGCCGTACGACCAGAGCGTCCCGGCGAGCAACGGGCGGATCGCCGAGCTGCGCACGCTGGCCGGGATCGACACCCTTGCCGTGCTCGCCGACCTGCTGCTCGAGCGGGACCGCCGCGGCCTGCACGGCCCGGCCGACCGCGCCGCCTGGCCCACCGGGACCCTCGACCTGCTGGTCCGGGCCCGCGCCGGGGACCTCACCGACGCCGAGCGGGCCGAGCTGGTGGCCGTCGGGTCGGGCGCGCTGCGCATGCCGGTGGGCGACGGAGGCCCCGATCAGCGGGCGGCGCTGCTCGTGCTCGACGCGGACGTCGCGACCCGCAACGAGCAGCCCGCCCGGGAGCCCGCCCCGGTCCAGCGCCGGTTCCCGGCGCGCGCCCTCGCCGGCGTGGCGGCCGCGTCGGGCGCGGCAGGCGGCGGCACGGCGGTGCTGGCCGGTGCGGGCCCGCTCGGACTCGCCGCACTCGCCATCGCGGGCGCCGCGCTCGGCGCCCTCGTCATCGCGGTGATCCACCTGGTGCGCAACCGCGGCCCACCGGGCGCGACGAGCTCCTCGACTTCACCCGCCGCCGCAACCGGCCTGTCCGCGCGGCGGTGGACGGACCGCCTGGTCATCGGCGCACCGGCACCGAGCAACCCGGTGACGCGACGCCACGTGCTCGGCACGCTGGTCGGCGCGAGCCTGCTCGGCTGGCCGCTGACGACGGCGGGAGTTCCGGGGGCGGGCCTGCTCGCCGTCGGAGCGGCGGTCGCCGCGGTCACGCTGGTCCTCGCCCCGCGGATGCGGGACGGGCTGGCGAGGCTCCCGGTGGCGCGCGTGCTCGGCACCGCGGCCGTCGCCGCGGCGCTGCTCGGGGTGCTGGCGCTGTCCGGCCCTGGCGTCGTGCAGCCGGGTCCGGGGCAGGGTGGGACGCAGGTCGTCGCCGTGCAGACACCGGCCGCCCAGGCGCAGCAGGTCCGGGTGCCGGACCGGTCGCGCGTGGTGATCGTCCAGCCGGGCGACACGCTGGGTTCCTACGCGGCCGAGTTCGACGTGTCCGTCGACGCGATCGCCGACGCCAACGGGGACCGGTTCCCGACCGTCGCCAGCCGCGACCACATCGATGTGCACGAGCGGCTGACCGTGCCCGCGGGCGGGGACGCCGGCAACGCCGTGCAGCCGGGCGACACCTTCGACAAGATCGCCGCGCGGTTGGGCGTCGACCCGGACGTGCTGGCGGAGGCGCAGGGCGACCGGTTCCCGACCCTCGCCAGCCGCGACCACATCGACGTGGGCGAGGTCCTCACCATCCCCGGTTCGCCCGGGGACCACGGCAAGCCCGGAGACGACGGCCACAAGACCCCGACCCCCACACCCACACCCACACCCACACCCTCCCCGACTCCGACACCCACACCCGACGTCCACCCGGCCCCGGCACCCGGTACCCACGTGCCGTGGACCGCGGTCGGCGTCGGCGTGCTGGTCGCGGCCGGGGCGGCCGGAGTCGCCCTCGGCGTGCGCGCGCTCGTGAAGAGGTGGAGCGCGATCCGCGGGTGGGCGAGCGGGCTGCGCGACCGGTGGCGGGCGAGCGGCCTGCGCAGCTGGCTGCGGAACGTCCCGGCCGGGGCGGGGGACGTGCGGGCCCGTGCCGGTGACGGGCTGCGGGACCTGCGTGGCCACGTCGGTGACGGCCTCCGTGCGGCCCGCGACCGCTTCGGCGACGTGGCCCGCGGACGCTGGGCCGCGCTGGCGGCCACGCGGCGGCGCTGGGCGGCCGGCCGCGGCCTGCGGTCGGCGGTGTCCGGGCTGGACCGGCCGATCCGCGGCGGGCTCGCGGAACTGGCCGCGGCCCGCACCGGGCTGGCGACGGCCGACTCGGAGCTGGCCGCCTGGCAGCGGGCGACCGTGCGCTGGCTGTACGGCGGGCCGGACGCATGGTCGGCCGACCCGGGCATCGACGCGGTGCGCGCAACCGCCGTCGCCCGCCTGCTCGGCCTCGACCGGGCCGAGGTCCGCCGGTACGCGACCGACCGCACGGTGGCGCCGGACGCCGCCGGGCTGGGCGCCCCCACCGGATCGTTCGACGACCGGCTGGCCCGCCTGACGACCGAGCTGCCCCGCGTCGCGACCCGGCTCCGGGATGCGGCCCGCCGGGTCGACGAGGCGAACAGGGAGCTGGTGGAGCGCCGGGCGGAGCGGCAGGCGCACCTGGAGGCTGCGGTCCGCGCGGCGGCCGCGGGTGGGGTGCCGGTGGCGCGGATCGCCGCGGCCACCGGCCTGACCCCGGACGAGGTCCGCGCGATCGTCGGTGGGAACCCGGGCGGCGGCTCCGGACCGTCGGCGACCGGCGGCACCCCGCCGACCGGCGGCGGCGCGCCGAACCCGACCGGCACCGGGCCGGAGCGGCAGGCGAACCCGCCGCCGGGCTCCGCGTCGACCTCCGGGATGCGGATGAGCGGTCCGCACGCGGGCGGGCCACCGGCGCGCTCGCGCGGCCCCCCGTGGTGGAAGCGCCTGTTCGACCCGCGCACGGTCCGGGCCGTCGTGCTGTTCGCCGCGGGCCTCGCGGCGGCCGTGGCCGCGATCCGGTACGGGGCGGCCGAGCCGGGTGCGCTGGTGGCCGCCGGCGTGTTCTGGTGGCCCGGGCAGCGCCGCGCGTCCGGTGAGCTGCGCGAGCGCGTGGCGCGGGCGCGGGAGCCGCTCGCCCGCGTCGAGCAGGCCGAGGCCCGCGCGCTGGACGCGGTCCGGCGGCGAGAGCACGGGCTGCAGGTCCGGCGCGACTGGGTGCCGGCGCTCGCGGACCGGCTGCGGCAGCTCGGCCGTACCGACGACCAGATCGTCGACGGGCTCGCCGCCGCGCTCTCCGTGCACCCCGAGCGGGTGCGTGCCCGGCTGGCCGATGCCGACCTGGCCGCGCCCGCCGCCCTGCCGGCAGCGCTCGCCGCGCCAGTGCTCTCGGCCGACCAGCTCCTCGCGGTGGCCCGGGCCACCGTGACGGTGCAGTCGGCCGATCTGGACGTGGCGCTCGAGCGGCACGAGACGGCGGTCCGGACGACCGTCGACGCGCGGATCGAGTCGCAGAAGGATGTCGTGGCGGCGGCGGTCGCCGCGCGCACCGCCGGTGTCAGGGCGGGCACCGTGCGCCGGGCCACCGGGCTGTCCCGGGCCGACGTCGCCGCGCTGCCGGCCACGCCGCCGACGGTGCGGGACGCTGCGCGGGCGGTCGGGACACGGGTCGCGTCCGGCTGGCGGAGCGCGGTCGACGGGGTGCGCGCCGCCGGCCGCTGGGCGGTCGAGCGCTGGCGGGCGACCAGGGCGGCGGTCGCCGCCGGGACGCTGGCGGCCGTCGCCGGTCTGGGCCGCGGGTGGCGGCGGCTCGCCGACCACCTGCGGGCCGGGCGGGCGCTGCGCGCGCAGATCCGGGGCGTCGCGCGGCTGCGGGCGACGCAGGGGACGACCGCGCGATCGCTGCACCGCGAGCAGCGGGCGGCCACGCGCTCGATCACCACCGAGCAGCTGGGCTGGATCGGCTGGCTGTCGGTGGTCAACTCGGCGGGGGCCCGGCTGAGCGAGGATCAGCTGGCCGAGCGGGTCGCGGCGGCGCTGCGGCTGCCGGAGAGCGGGGCGCGCAGCGTGCTGGCGCGCGCGGGCCGGATGTCGGCGGCGCAGGTCCGCCCGCCGGCCGGCGTCCCGGCCACCGGGGTGGCGTTCGACCAGGCGGTCGCACTGGTGGCGGCCCGGTTCGCCGAAGCGCACCCGGCGCTCACCACCGCGGCCGACGCGCATGGTGCCGCGGGGCGGGCGCTGGCCGCGGGGCGGGCCGCGGCCGTGCGGCTGGCGACCGACGCGGGGGTGCGGCCGGCCCGTGCCGGCCGTCGGATGGACCGGGCGACGCGGGGTCGGGGCCTCGCCGGGACCCGGGCCCGCCTGTGGGCGCGGCTGGGCCTCGACGTGCCGGTGGCCGAGCGGCTGCGCGCGCGGCGGACGCAGGTCGCCGGGTTCGTGGCGGGTGCGGGCGCAGGCCTCGTGGCCGGTGGGCTGTCGGGGATCGTCGGGGCCGGCGCCGTGACCGTCCCGGCCGGGGCGGTGCTCGCCGCGGCCGGTCTCCTCGCGGCGGTGCGCGCGGTGTGGACGCCCGAGCAGGCCCGCGCTCCGCCGTGGAGGGCGCTCGTGCGCGGGCTGCGCGCCCACGGGGTGCGGCTCGGGCTGTCGGTGCTCGCCGGAGCGGGCGCCGTGTTCGGCGCCGGGCCCCTCGCGGCCCTCGTCGCGCACCTGTGGCCGGTGTTCGTGAACCAGCCGGGCCTGCTCGGGATCAAGGCGCTGCTGGCGCCGGCGATCACGGCCGGGCTGGTGTTCCGCTACGTGCTGCGGCGCCAGTACGCCAACCGGGACTCCGGCATGGAGACCCGGCCGCGGCTGTGGGCCTGGGTGTCGGCCGGCGCTGCGTACACGCTCAGCGCCGGGTTCGGCCTCGCCCGCGCCTTCCAGCTGATCACGGGACCGTGGTGGCTGGTGCCGGTCGTGATCGCGGTCGGCGTCGGCATCGCCAACGCCGGTGCGCAGTGGAAGGACACTGGCCGGACGCGGGTGATCAAGTCGTTCGTCTCCGGGTCCCTGTCGGCGCTCGTGACGTTCGTGGTGAGCCTGATCGGCACCGCGCTGGCGCCGGGGGAGCTGAGCGACCTGGTCAACGCGGTCGTGATCGCCACGTTCGTCTACGCCTCGCCCACGGTGATCGCGGAGTACGTCAACGTGTGGATCGGCCGGTTCATGGCCCCGTACGCGAAGAAGAAGGCGCAGCAGGCGCAGAAGAACGCCGCCGCGGGCAAGGGTGGCGGTGACGAGCAGCGGCGCTGGTACCTGCGCTGGCTGGACTACAAGAACTTCTCGCCCGTCGACACGCGGCTGCTGTGGCGCAAGGCCACCGACCCGGTGCTCGCCGGCCTCTCCGCGATCGTGATCAACCTGGCCTGGGTCGACAGGGCGTGGGTGCTGGCGGGCGACAACTCGGTCGGCACGGTGCTCGTGCGGTTCGCGGTGATGGCGACGACGGTGTGGCTGATCGGGAAGCTGCTGCGGGATTCCGACGAGTTCCGCAACAGCTACTACGGCTACCGCAGCAAGCGGGAGGTGCGTTCGCCGAGCCGGGCGCCGCGGTGGACGGTGCTGACCGGCGGCAGGCTGCAGCACCGGGCCGACCGGTACCGCCGCGAGCTGGACCGGGTGCTCGACCGGTTCGAGCTGTCCGGCCGCGCCCTGGACCACGGCCTCGCCGGGGAACTGGCCGGCAAGCTGTGGGCGCGGATGACGGCCGCGATCCACGAGCCGCTGGAGGAGTGGGAGCCGCTCCCGTCCGACCAGGAGATCACCGACGCCCTGACCGCCGAGCGGGCCGAGGCGAAGCGGCGGCGGGACCACCACGTCGAGGCGGTCGGGCTGGTGGTTCCGGTCATGGCGACCGATCCCGGGATGCTGGAGCGGGTCGCGGGCCGGCTGCGCCGGGACGGATGGCGCGCCGAGGCGGCGGTCCTCGACTTCGAGCGGATGCTGGCGCAGGAGCTGTGGGCGCTGTTCGACCCGGCGTGGGCCGCGCAGGCGCAGGCGGCCGAGAACGAGCGCGCCCGGCGGGAGGGGCGCACCCCCGAGCGGGTGGTGACGCCGGCGCTCACGAGCCGCACGTGGGCGACGCAGCTGGCCGAGGCGATGGAGGCCCGCAACACGCTGCGGTCGCGGTACCTGGAGGGTCCGCGCAAGCGGCTGCTGGAGCTGATCAAGCAGTACTACCTGGACAACGCCCAGCGCGACCACCCGAACCTGCGCCGGGCCCGGGCCGAGCTGCGTGCACTGGACTACGAGCTGCGCGGCATGAGCAAGCCCCGGCGCGATCCGCGGGAGGCGGTCGCGCAGCTGGCCGACCAACGCGCCCGCAGCGTCCACGACACCGCCGTCGCCGAGCAGCTGGCGATCGCGGCCCGCGACCCCGCCGCGAACGCCGAGCGCCTGTCGCAGATGTGGCAGCTCGAGGCGGCGATGCGGCTGCAGAGGGCAGCGGCCCTGCTGGTCATCGAGGCCGAGCACGCCCACGCGCAGCGGACGTGGGATCGCGGTCGCTGGCGTGCCGCGATGGCCGATGCCGTGCGCACCGCGCCGAACCAGGTGCCCGCCACCCTGCTGGAGCGCCTCCTGCTGCTCACGGGCCGCCGTGGCGGGCACACCGCCGCCCAGCTGCGGGCGCAGTACGGCGGCAGCGGCTGGGAGCAGGCACTCGACGCGCTGGCCGCGATGGGCGCACTGGAGGGCGATGCCGCCGGCGGCTACCGCGCCACCCGCGAGCTGCGCGTGCTGTGGCGGGCGGCCGGGCCGCGGTTGCGGCATGCGGTGCGCTCGGACGTCTGGTCGCTCCCCGGGAGCGCCGAGCTGGCGCCGCTGGGTGTCCGAGCGCTCGGCACGGCGGGGATCACGGAGGCCGAGCGGGACGCGGTGGCCGCGGTGCACGACCTGCTGCGGCGCGGCGACCTGGTCTTCCGCTTCTGGCACGACGGATGGCTCGACGAGGCGCTGGTCAACCGGCGCCGCCTCGGTGGGCTGGTCTACGGGCTGCGGCACTCGGCGGGCCGGCTCGACTGGCCGCTGCCCGCCGACCACGCGGCGGCGCCCGTCCGGTTCGTGCGCGGTGTCCGTGACCTGTTCGCCTCGCGGTGGCAGCACCGCGTCGTACCCGGCCGGCAGCGCCGCCAGCTGAACCGGCACCTGCGCGGGACCGACGCCGCCGACCGGCTCTACTCCCGAGCGCTGCGGGCGGGCGAGTTCCTCGCTGGCCAGCTCCCCGGCCGGTCGCTGCGCCCGGAGGCCGCCGACCTGCTGCACGCCGCCCGGGCCGGTGAGGTCGAGGCGTACGCCCGGCTCGCCGAGGCCCGCCGCGACGCCGCCGCCGCCATGGCAGCGGTCGGGGCCTACCCGCACCAGGTCGACCGGACCCTCCGCGCCGCCGACCGGGCGCGCGCGCACGTGCCCGGTGCCGACCCGCTACCGCCGACCGCCGAGTACTGGCTGAAGGAGATCACGAAGGAGCTCGACGCCGTCCGCGTCCTCCTCGACGGCCTGCACCCCGGTGCGCAGCGGGAGACCGCGCTGAACAGGGCCCGGCTGCTGCTCAAGCGCTACGAGATCGACCGCGAGTACGCGTGGACCAGCCAGCTGCACCGCAGCATCGGCGGTGCGAAGGCGATGGAGACCGCCCGGGTCGCGGCGAAGCGCCTGCGCTCCGCGCACTCCGACATCTTCCGCAAGCCCGCGGCGCCTGCGCCGGGCCACTCCCCGGTGGTCCCGCACCGCGACCGGGTCGAGCACCCCTACGGCGACGAGGAGACCCGCGGCCCCGGGATGGCCGCGGCCACCCGCCGTGGTCTCGGCAACCTCACCAACCAGGATGCCGCCACCCTCGTCGCGCTCCCGAACGGCGACCGCGTCGCCCTCGTCGTCGACGGCGTGTTCAGCTACCCCGACTCCCGGCTCGCGGCGATCGAGTTCGCCACCGCGTTCCGCGCCGAGCTGATGCGCGCCGACCGCCCCGGCCGCACGCCGGAGCAGACCCTGCGCGACGCCCACCAGGCAGGCATCGGCGCCCTCGGGATGCGCTACCGGCCCGAGACCGGGCACGGGGCGGTGGCCTACCTGGCCGCCTACCAGAGCGCCGGCGGAGGCACCACGGTCAGCGGCGTCGGCACGGCGCGGGCCTACCACCTCCCCTTCGACCGGACGAAGCCGGACGAGCTGCTGACCGTCGACGACTCCCGCGGTGGCGACATCACCGACGGCGGCGTCATGACCCGCTGGGCGGGCAGCGACTACCACCCCGAACCGACCATCACCCCGGGCCCGCGGAACCGGCCCGGCCTGCTTGTGCTGGCCACCGACGGGCTCTGGCGCTACCTGCCCGGAGCGGGTGACGTCGCCGCGGCTGTCATCGAGACGACCCCGGCCGGCGATGTCCTGATCACCGATCCCGCCCGCGTCGCCGGCAGGCTCGCGCAGACCGCCCACGACGCAGGTGGCCGGGACGACCTGACCGTCGCCGTGGTGGCGCCGCGCGGGGGTGGCGCACGCAGCGGTGCGATCGCGGTGACCCTGCCCGACGCGACACCGATCGCGCTGACCGACTGGGAGCGGGAAGCGGCGGAGCGGGCGGTGCGGGAGCTGCCCCACACCCCGGTGCGCCCGGGTGGCGCGACGTACCGGCGAGCCGACCCCGAGGGCCGGTGGGCCGCGCACGGGGTGCGGGTGTACGAGGTCGCGGGGTTGCGGCGGCGGTTCGACCAGCTGACGCGGCCGGGCGACCGCGAGGTCGCGTTGCTGTACTTCGTCACCGAGGACCGCAGCGGGGTCCGCTCGGTGTTCGTCGACCCCGCCACGCTGGCCGTGGCCGCGCGGCTGCCGCGGTCGGCGCGCGCGTTGGTCGCGGAGCGCGAGCTGGTCCGCATCGTCGACCCCGCGCTGCCGGAACCCGCGGTGCAGGCGATGCCGCTGCCGGGCGTGCGCCACCTGCGCCGGCTGGCGGCTCGCCCGTACGAGCCCGGTGTGGCCGGCCCGCAGGCGTCCGACCTCGGGGACCTGATCACCGAGTACCTGGCCGTCGTGCCCGGTTGGCGTGCGTCCGCGGTACGGCTGGCGGCGCGGCTGGGCCTGGACGAGGCCGCCGTGCGCGCCGCCGTCGCCGCCCACCCGCAGCTGGCCGAGCGGGCGGTGGTGCGTGCGGTCCTCGGTGATGCCGTCGACGCGGGCTTCGAGCGGGCCCGCCGCGACGGACAGCCTGCGTTGCGGCTGGCCCGGCCCGGTCCGGGCTCCGACCGGGAGCTGTACGTCGTCGGCCGCCACTACGGAACCGACCGCCCGCTCGGTCTCGACACGCTGGCGAACGCCGTCCACCACCTCGACGACCTGCGCTGTGCAGACGGGACACCCGAGCCGGCGGCGTGGCGCGGCGTCCCGACGTTCCGGCTGGTCGCCGCCGCATGGCGGACGGCAGGCGCGCCGGTACTGGAGATCGGGGACCTGCGCGTCCACCGAGGGGAAGCGGCCGGTGCGGGCCTGACCCTGGTGACCTGGCGCGGCGAGCTGGTCAACCACCACCCCGACCACCTGCCGGTCACCGGCCGCCCGGACGCGGTGGCCGCGGCGCTGGAGTCGGTGGTGCGGGTGGACGGCCGGGTCGGCAGGTTCGACGCCACCTCCGCCGGTGTCGTCGTGGCGCCGGAGACGGTGCTGACCGTCGCGCACGGGACCGCCGTCGACCCCGGCACGCTGCAGGTCGACGGGCTGCCGGTCACCGCGGTCGAGACCCGGCGCGCCGCCGGGTTCGGCGCCTACGCCCAGCTGGCGGCGCGGTCGGTGGCGACCGCCGCCGAGGACGGTGCACCGCTCGCGGACGGCCGGGTCGATCTGGCGCTGCTCACCGTGCCCGGCCTGAACCGCCCGGTGGCCCCGCTGCGCACGACCCCGGTGCCGGTGGGCGCCCCGCTCGCCGTCGCCGGGTACCCGGCCGGGCGGTGGCTGGTCAACCGGGGCCCGGTGCGCGCGGGCGGGGTGCACCTCGTGGTGGCCGCGCCCGCACTGCCCGGCGCCTCCGGTGGCCCGGCCCTGGACGCCGACGGCGCGGTGGCCGGTATCCAGAGCTACGGACATCCGTCGGGCCCGGTCCGGTTCATCGGGCCGGAGCTCGTCGCCGCGTTCCTGGCCACGGTGCGGCCCGGGTTCGCCCCGCCCGCCCCGGAGGGCGTCGAGCGCGCACTGGCCGTCCGGCCGGAGCCGGGCGGCGGGCGCCCGTCGAGCCACACCGCCGATCGGCGCGTGCGGGGCGACCCCGGGTTCCCGTCCGCCCGCGCCGCCGGCCGGTTCGCGCTCAGCTGGAAGCTGATCCTCGCCGGCACGCTCGCATGGACGGCGCTGGAGGTACTGGTCAGCGTCGTGCCCGGGCTGCGGGGGCTGCTCCCCGAACCGTTCGACCTGTTCTCGCACGCCAAGAACCTGAAGGGCGGCGGGCCGGTCGCCGTCATGGGCGTGCTGCTGCGGCGTGCCGCCGAGGTCCGCCGCTCCGGCACGGACTACCTCACCCGCCGCCAGCTGCGCGCGTTCCACCGGTACTGGGTCCCGGGCGTGATGGCGGTGGCGGCGTTCGTGAACGCCCTGACTGAGACGCGATGGGGCCTGGACCTGATCGGGTACCGGCTGTTCCCGCAGACCACCCCCGACCCGGTGGACCTGGTCTACAGCGTTGCGTTCGCAGGAGCGCTCGCCGCCCTGGCGTGGCGGCCCGACCGGTCGGGCGGTTCGCACGACCGGCCCGCCGAGGACGCGCTGGTCCCGGCCCTCCGCCGCGCGAGGGCCGGGCTGCGCGCCGCCGTCGCCGAGATGGGGATGCCGCCTGCCGAGCGCTGGTCGGTGCGGCGTGACCTGGGGCGGGGCCTCGAGCGGTACTGGGGCCGCAGGGGGCTCACGGCCGCGAACGTGCACGTCCCGGCGCACGTCGAGCCGCTCGCTGCGGCGCTGCGGGCGCGGGCCGCGCGGGCCGGTGTGCGGCTGCCGGAGGGCGAGTCGGTCGAGCTGGCGCTCAGGCTGCTCCACTGGGCGACCGCGACGGCGCCGTACGCGGCCAGGGACACCGGATCGGCCCGTACCCGGGCGGTGGACGTCGGCGACCCGGTCCGGGACGCCGTCAGGGCGGCGTTCGCCGACCTGTTGCCGGCACCGCTGCGGGCCGAGCTGGAACTGGACCGGCGCCACCTGCACGACGTCAGGTGGGAGCTCGGCGAACGGGGTGGTCCGCTGGCCGTGGGCGGTCTGGCCGGCCGTGTGATCCGGCAGGTGCTTCGCGCGCTGCCGCGGCTCGCGCCGCGGATGGGCCCCGTGTCGAGGTGGGAGTACCCGTCGTTGCCCCGTGGTCCGCCGGGTGCCCCGGAGCTCCGTGCCGTGGCCGCCGACCCGGAGACGGTCGGTGAGCTGCGCCGGGCCGGCGTCCCGGATCCGGCCAATGTGCTGATCGCGTTCGGCTGGGTGCACCCCGAGCACGCCCCGCGCGGGGCTGTGGTGCTCTTCCGGCACCTGCTGGACGAGGTGCACGGCCTGATCGAGTCCGGCCGGCTCGACCCGGAGTGGTTCACCGACCTGATCGAGTACGAGACCCGCTTCCGCATCCAGGGGCACCACCGGTCGGCCGACGGGCGGACGCGAGGAGCCGTCGCCGCCGACCTGGTCGACCGGTTGGAGCGGGCCCGGCGGGCGGGCGGGGCGCCGAGCGCGCTGCTCGAAGCCCCGGTGCGCGAGGCGCCGAGCCGGGTGGGTGCGCGCAAACCTCCTGGCTCGCACATGCCGGAGGAGGCGCTGGGTCCGGCGCTGCGCGGTGAGCCGATGCGGGAGGAGCGCCGGGAGGAGCTGGCCGCGGCGCTGTCGGGAGAGGTCCGGCTGCCGGGCGACGGACCGGCCGGGCGGCTGCTGCTGGACGCGGAGTCGTTGCTGTTCGACCGGACGGGCCGGTTCGGGAAGTGGGTGCAGCGGCGGGCCCGCCTGAGCGGGCCGCGCATCGAGGACGATCCGCGGCGCGTGCTCAGGACGTGGGTTCTGATCACGCGGCGGCTGCTGCGGGACGACGAGCGGTTGCGCCGGCTGCCGATCCCCCCGCTGGCCTGGCTGGACCTGGCGGCGCCGGTCGAGGACCCGACGCTGCGCCCCCTGGCCGTCGACGCCGGGTTCCGCTGGAGCGAGGACGGGACGACGCGTCAGCTGTTCGTGACCGATGCCGAGGGCGCGGTCCACGAGGCGGTCGAGTCGATGCTGGCGGCGTTCGCAGGCTTCCCCGACGGGGTGCGGCACGCGGTCGCGGTGCTGGCCGAGCGGGCCGCCGACCCGACCGCCGGTCCGGACTCGTGGCTGACCGGCCGGACCCTGGCGGATCTCGACCGGCTGGCTCGGGAGAACCCGGCGGCGCTGGACCGGTTGATCGCCGACCACGAGCGCGTGCTGGGCGTCGACATCGACGCGGCGTTCGCCGCGGCGCCGGCGTGGCGGGAGATCGCGTGGGCCTACGCGGAGCAGTTCCGGGAGGCCGCGGTCGCGCGGATCCCCCAGCTGGTCGTGCCGAAGGCGGTGGTGAACAGGAAAGCGGAGGAGGCGCTGCGGGAGCTGCGGAAGCTGGCCCGCGAGCTGCCCGGTTTCACGCGGGCGGACCGGTGGACGTTGCGGGAGACGCGGGCCTACTGGAACGACGACGTCGACGAGGGGGTGATCCCGCAGGCCGCCACCCGGATGAAGCGCGCGGCGGCGCGCCTGCGGGTGGAGATGGGCGACGGTGAGCTGCTCGCGCTCGCCGCGCGCCGCGGCATCTGGGCAGACCTGATGGCGGGCATGTCCGCCGAGGCGACCGAGCTCGTCGGGCAGGTGTGGGAGGGGCTGCTGCCGCCCGGGCTCCGCGGAGAGTTCCCGCTGCGCGGAAGGCCGGCCGGTTCCGCAGGTGGTGCGGCAGCGCCGACGGGTAGCGACGGCACCGGCCGCACGGGCGGCGCGGTCGCCGAGTAGGCCCTGAGCGACCGGGACGGTACTGCTCGGGATCAGAGCGGTCGTCGGGACGCCGAACCAGCCGGATCACGGAACTCCGGGGGCCGGAACGGCGGAGTCCTCGACGCGCCGGCCCGACGCGTCGAGGACCCGAGGCGGGATGCGCGCTACCGCCTTACCGCTCGGCGGCCGTATATGCCGGCGACGATGGTGACGCCGATGGCGGCCACGACGATCTGCATGATCAGTTCGATCCAGTCGATCCCCCTGGTCTCGGCCACGCCGAACAACCCGGCGATCCAGGTGCCGATGAACGCGGCCACGATGCCGACGAGGATGGTCACCCAGATCGGGATGTCCTGCTTCCCCGGTGCCACGAGGCGGCCGAGGAATCCGATGATGGCGCCGATGATGATCGCGGTGATGATGCCCGTGACGGTCACCGTTCCTCCTGACTCCCGCGTGGGGCCGCTCTTGACGACCCGCTGCAGGCCCTGTTCCCGATCGCGCTCGATCTAATGCAGGAACTTCAGGCCGACGACGCCGCCGACGATCGCCACGAGGCACAGCAGCCGCACCGAAGTCACCGGCTCACCGAGCACCGCCATCCCGTACAGGGCGGTACCGACGGCACCGATCCCCACCCAGACGGCGTAACCGGTGCCCACCGGGATCTCGCGGAGGGCGAAGGCCAGCCCGAGCATGCTCAGCAGCAGCGCCACTCCGAAGACGATCGACGGAGCGAGCCTGCTGAAGCCCTCCGAGCGGCTCAGGGCCGCCGCCCACACCGTCTCCAGGACGCCCGACACCACGAGCACGACCCACGCCACGGCACACCTCCGGTACGTCGTCTTGTCGTGCCGGGTACGACGTCCTCGTCCGGGGGTGCCGCCGGTGCGGGCCCACCCGCAGGTTACGACGCCGCCGCGCCACGGGCCGGCGGTGGTGATCGGTCTGACCGCCTCACCAGCCCACTGACCTGCCCTTTCGGAGGGCACCGCCCGTCGACGGCACACCCGGGGGTGAACGCGTTCTTCCGCGTCCCCCGCGCGGGCCACCCCGCGCGGCGTCGAGGCTGATCGGCTGGGGTGGCGGCCGCCCACGCGCACACTGCGGCCCGGCCCCTTCCCCGGGGCGCGGGATGGACGTCGGGCCGGGCGACGGCCACAGATCCTCGAACGGTGGTCGCACAGCAGGTCGTGGATTTGCCACGCTGGGCGTTGCGGCGCCGGAGGCCCTTTCCTTCCGGCGGCGAGATGCGTCACGACCGACTGCCACAGTGGGGCGGGGCCTCGCCCGTCCGATTGCTCAAGGGGGAGCATTCGAATGACGTCCATACTCATCTTCGCCGTCGGGGCGGCGCTCTTGGTCTACAGCGCCGAGAAGCTGATCACCTACCTGGTCGGCGCAGCGCGTGGACTGGCGGTCTCGCTCTTCCTGCTGGCCATCCTGTTCACCGGGATCGAGTTCGACGACCTCGTCTTCGGGGTGGCACTCAACCTGGAGGGCCTCGAGGACGTCGCGCTCGGCGTCATCTTCGGAACGGTCATTTCCATGACCGGCCTGGTCCTCGCGGTCGCCGCCCTCGTGGCGCCCTCCCGGGTGGAGATCCCCAAGGACTACATCGCCCTGTTCGCGATCGCCCCGCTCGTGTTGATCGTGCCGGCATTGCTCGGCCAGCTGGCGGCCACCACAGCGGTCGCCTTCATCGCCCTGTTCATCCTGTTCGTCGGCTACGTGGGCTACCGCGAGTCGCGGCGGGCGATGCCGACGTTCCGGAGTACGGAAGTGCTGGAGCGCCTCGACAGCCGCGAGCTCGCCGCCGCCGGCGTCACGAAGGCCGGGGGCGGCGCAGGTGGTGGCGCCGGGGACCTCTACGAGACCGGCGAGGTGGGCGAGGCCACGCCCAAGAACCGGCCCGGGTGGGTGATGCTCCTGCTGGCGCTCCTCGCGCTGGTCGGCCTCGTCGTCGGTGCCTGGGCCATGACCGAGGGCACTTCGGGCATCCTCGAGAACTTCGCGATCAGCGGCACCGTCTTCGGGGCGACGATCGCGACGCTGGTGCTCTCGGTGGAGGACATCTTCCTGACCGCGGAGCCCGCCCGGCGGGGCGCACCCGCGATCGGGGTCGGCAACGTCATCGGCAGCGTCGTGTTCTCGGTGACGGCCAAGGTCGGCATCATCGCGCTGGCCGGCGGCGCGCTCCTGATCACCCCGGAGATCTTCACCTGGCACCTGCCCGCCCTCGTGGTGATCAACGGGTTCGCCGCGTACGCGCTGCTCACCGGGCACCTGCGGCGCTGGCACGGTGCGGCGCTGCTGGTGGGCTACATCGCCTACTGGGCGATCAGTTTCTCGGTCTTCGGGCTGGTCCCAGTCGACGACGCCCCCGGCTCCGACGACGACGGGCAGCGGCCGGGCATCGAGGCCCCGGCGGTCCCAGGAGCCCCGGCCGACGACGACTAGTGCTCCAGCCGGACTTGGTGATGACGGCGCCCGGGTATCGCGCCCACGATCAGCCGTATCGGTTCGCTACGGCTGTGGCGACAGCCGTGGACAACCGAGCGGGCGCTCAGTCGCGGAACGCCTCGACCGCGGTCACCACGGCTAGGACCACCAGGATCGCCGCTGTCGCCCGGGTCACCCAGCGCACCGGCACCACCCGTTGCAGGCGGTTGCCCCCGAACACCGCGAGCGCGGACACGGCCCACAACGCGAGGACGGCGCCGATCCCGACGGCGAGCGGGTCGTCGTACCGTGCGGCGAGGGTGGCCGTGATGATCTGTGTGGGATCGCCCAGCTCGGACAGCATGGTGACCCCGAAACTGGTGACCACGACCCGCCATGGCGTCAGCGGGTCCTTCGCGATCGCGGCGTCGTCGTCATCGTCCTCTCCGCGGAGCAGCAGCACCGCGCCGACGAGGAAGACGACCGCGAGCGCGATCTCGAGCGGTCGCTCCGGCAGCAGGGAAACGACGCTGCCTGCAGCGATCGCGATGCCCACCTGCACGAGGAAAGCGGCACAAACCCCCACGAGCACCAGGGACGCCGAGTAGCGGCTCGCCAGGACGAGCGTCACCAGCCCGCTCGTGTCAGCCACCTCGGCGAGGAAGATGATCCCGAAGGTTATGCCGATCACAGTCACGGAGAAGAGCTACTCCGTCGCCGCCGCAACCACAACCCGCGACCGCCAGCGGTGATCATGAGGTTGCTTCTCCGGATCGGCGTTCGCGGCTGCTCTCCGACCCAGGAACGCAGCTCGCTCAGGGGTGACGCCGGGCCGTGACCCTGATCTCCGCCACCCCGGTCAGGGCGCGGGAGATCGCGCAGCCCGCCTCGGCCGCCTCGGCGTGCTCCTGGAGGGCGTCCGCGTCGACGCCGTCCACGTCAACGGTGGTGTCGAGCTCGACGAGGTCGATGGTCGGCACCCCGTCGACGGGGCGCAGGCGCACCCGGGCGCTGGTGGCGACGCTGCGGGGAACGCTGCCGGCCTGCGTGAGCACGTACGTCAGCGACATCGAGAAGCAGCCGGCGTGCGCGGCGGCGAGCAGCTCCTCCGGGTTCGTGCTCCCCACGGCGTCGTCGGTGAAGCGGGAGCGGAAGCTGTAGTCCGCCTCCCAGCGCTGCGGACCGACGACCAGGCGACCGCTCCCGTCCTGCAGGTCGCCGGTCCAGGTCGCGCTTCCGGTGCGTGCGGCCATGGCTCAGTTCCTCTCGTGGTTCGGTGCGACTGTGATGACGACCTTCCCGAGGGCGGTCCCGCCGAGGTAGTGGCGGAACGCCTCGGGCGCGGCGTCGAAGGGGAAGACCCGGTCGAGGACCGGCCGGATGCGGTGGGTGGCCAGGGCCTGGACGAGCGCGACGAGCTGGGCCCGGCTGCCGACGGCGACCGGTCGGAGCGTCGCGCCCGTCGTGAAGATCGCATACGGGTCGAGGGACGCAGCCGGGCGCCCGCCGACGAAGCCGACCACGGCGATCTCGCCGCCCAGCGCGGCGGCGGCCAGCGACGACTGCAGGCTGCCCGCCACGTCGACGACGAGATCTGCCCCGCGCCCATCCGTCGCCGCGCGGACCGCGGCCGGCCAGTCCGGCGTGTCGCGGTAGTTCAGCACCACGTCCGCGCCGAGCTCCCGGAGCAGGCCCGCCCGTGCGTCGTTCCCGGTCGTGGCGATCACCCGCGCGCCCGTCGCCGCGGCCAGCTGGACCGCGAACAGCGACACGCCGCCCGTCCCGAGGGTCAGCACGGTGTCCCCGCGCCGTATCCCCCGGCCGCCGGTGAGAGCGCTCCAGGCGGTGAGACCGGCGACCGGCAGGGTGGCCGCCTCGGCATCGGTGAGGTCGAGGTCGTCCGGGAGCTCGACGAGTGCGGTGGCCGGCAGCACGATGTGCTCGGCGAGCATCCCGTCGAGCGAGCCACCGATCTGGTCGATGACGTCCAGAGAGAACTGTCCGTCCTGCCAGCGCGGGAACGGCGCGACGACGACCCGCGCCCCCACCGGGGGACCGGCGACGTCCGGTCCGGTCGCGGAGACGACGCCGACGCCCTCCGCGAGGGGGATCCCGCCGTCCCGGACCGGGAGCACGTACCGGCCTTCCAGGATCATCGCCTCCCGGTAGCCGAGCGCCGCCGCCCGTACCTCGACGAGGACCTCGCCGGGCCCGGGAACGGGGAGTTCGGAGACGTCGAGGCGGAGGCCGTCGAGGCCGGTTCCCGCGTCGAGCCGGTAGCTGCGCATGCGGCGAGCTTCGCCCGCGGCAGGTGCTGGCGCCCATTACCTCCTGGGTGCAGCCCCGCCATGGCCCTATCGTGGTGTGATGGGCGGCGCGGGTGAGGTGCTGCGGTTCTGGCGGCAGCGTCGCGGCATCAGCCAGCTGGAGCTCGCCACCGCGACCGGCGTCTCCACGAAGCACCTCAGCTTCGTGGAGAACGGACGCGCCCGTCCCAGCCGGCAGCTTCTCGTCCACCTCGCCGACGCACTGGAAATGCCCCTGCGCGAGCGGGACCGCCTGCTGCTCGCGGGCGGCTATGCACCCCCGCAGGGCGGGCCCGGCCCCCGGGACCGGGCGATGCGCCCGCTGCGGCAGGCGCTCGACACGCTGCTCGCCGCCCACGACCCGCACCCGGCGATCGTCGTCGACGCCCGCTGGGACCTCGTGGCCGCCAACACCGCCGCCGACCTGCTGTGGAACGGCGTCGATCCCGCGCTGTTGGCGCCGCCGGTCAACATGCTGCGGCTGTCCACGCACCCCGAGGGCCTACCGCGGATCTCCACCGCCACCCCGGTCTGCAGCCGGCCATTGATCACCCGCTTGCACCGGAAGGCCGAGGAGGACGCCGACGATGCGCTCCTCGACCTCGTGCTCGAGGCCGAAGGGCACCTCGCCGCGGCAGCCGGCCAGCCGCCGCCCCGGTGGACCGGCGACGGCGTCATGGCCGGCTTCGAGCTCAAGACCCGCCTCGGCGTGGTCGGCCTGCAGACCGTGATCGCCACGCTCGGTGCCCCGCTGGACGTCGGCCCGGCCGACCTGGCACTGGAGACCTTCCTGCCCGCCGACGAGGACAGCGCCGCCCTGCTCCGCGAGCTGGCGGCCACCCGGCCCCAACCCGGTTCTCGCTGATCAAGACGTTGCGGGTGGCCCGCCGGGGTCGGTGGAAAACAGGTGGGGGACCGGCGCGGGTGCGGCTACTGTGGGGCCGACCGCGACCCTGCCCGAGGAGGTGAGACCCATGAACGCAGTACGCACGTGGGTGCTCCCCTCGTCCCGGTCGGGCGGCTGATGTAGCTGTCGCCAGGAGTGCCCCTCATGACAGGCACTCCTGAGAGGCGACAAACATGGAATCTGTGCATTCCGATGCCCAGCGCGCGGTGATCACCCGGGTCGACGAGGGGCACTGGCGCGCTGTGGCGGACGACCGGGAGGTCGGTCGCGGCGACGCGTCGCGCCGGCCCGACGGGCGGATCTTCCTCAGCGTCGACGCCTGGCACGGCACAGTCTTCGACCGGCTCGCCGAGGCCATGCTGGCGGAGCTGCCGAGGCCGCTCCACACGCTGGTCGACGGGATCGACCATGACACGACCGCGCGGTGGGAACGGGCCGGGATGGCGGTCCGGCGGCGCGAGTGGCTGTACGAGGTGCCCACCGGTTCCCGCCCCGATGTGCTGCCGCCCCCGGCGGGGGTGACCCTGCTGCCGGTCGGCGCGGCCGAGGAGGGCCCGCTGCGGGAGGTGTACTCCGCAATCCGGGCCGAGATCGAGGCCACCGTCGGCTGGGCCGCGATGCCGGTCGAGGTGCCGGTCCGACCGGCCGGGGCGCCGATGGATCCGTCGCGGTACGCGGTGGCGGCCGGACCGGACCGGTACGAGGGGCTGGTCCGCGTGGTGGCGCGGCGCCGGCACGCCCGGATCGGGCTGGTCGCGGTCCGGGCCGACCGACGCCGCCGTGGGATCGGTCGCGCGCTGCTGGTCGACGTGCTCGCTGCGCTGCGCCGCGGCGGGATCGACACCGCATCCGTGGACATCGACGAGTCCGACGTGGCGGCGATGGCGCTGTTCGAGGGCGTCGGTGGCCGGCGCGTGGGCAGCGGGCTGGAGCTGGTCATCCGATGAGCGAGCTTGCGAGCGAATCATCGGCACAGCGCCTGCGCCCAGCACGCGAGCTTGCGAGCGGGCCATCGGAACAGTGCCCGGCAAAGCCGGCCGAGCGCAGCGAGGCCGTGCGATGAGCGGAGCTTCGGGAGGTATCGAGGTCGAGGGCACCGTGGTCGAGTCCCTGCCCAACGCGACCTTCAGGGTGGAGCTGGAGAACGGGCACAGGGTGCTCGCCCACATCAGCGGGAAGATCCGGAAGAACTACATCAAGATCGTCCTGCTCGACCGGGTGCTCGTGGAGATCAGCCCGTACGACCTCACGCGCGGCCGGATCCTGTTCCGGTACCGCACGTGAGCGCTCCCGCACAGGCTGTCCACAGCGTCCGGGGCCACGTCAGCCACCGCGCCTGTTGGAGGAGCTGACGGCGCTCGACCGGGACGAGGTTCGGGACCGAGCAAGAACGCCCGACGGCCGGTGCGACGCGACCGTCGGGCGTTCTCGCTGCTCGGTGAGCGGAGGATGCGGGATTCGAACCCGCGAGGGCGTGAACCCAACACGCTTTCCAAGCGTGCGCCATAGGCCTCTAGGCGAATCCTCCGCGTCGAAGCATAGCCGGGCCGCCCGCCGCCCCCGCGACCCCACTCCACTACACTCGACCCCGGACCCCGCGCGGCGTCCATCCTGTGAACTCCCCCAGGGCCGGAAGGCAGCAAGGGTCAACGGGCTCTGGCGGGTGCGCGGGGTCCCCTTCGCTCATGGGTGAGGTGTGCTCGCGTCGCGCGCTTCGCCTACCTCGCTCATCGTGTTCTCTAGGGGGCCAAGCCCCCAGACCCCCTGCCGGAGGGGCTCCGCCCCCCGGACCCCCCACCGTGGTTCCGTTGGTACGTCGACTCGCCTTCCGGGCGCTCGCACACCAACTGTGGTGCTCGCACACCAACTGCAGTTCGTGTGTCGGCGCCGACGTTGGTGTGTGACCGGGCTGGCGCGCGCCACCCGGGTGTCCGTCGGCTCGCCCCGCACGCTGACACACCAACTGGGGTGCTCGCACACCAACTGCAGTTCGTGTGTCGGCGCCGATGTTGGTGTGTGAGTGGGGATGGCCCGGTGAAACCTGCGATCAACGGCCGGCGGGGGAGCAGATGGCGTTCCCCGGCGCCCGGGCGTCGGTGGTGGTGGGTAGCCTCGCGGCCGTGGCGCTGGCTCTGTACCGCAAGTACCGCCCGGCGAAGTTCGCCGAGGTGGTCGGGCAGGAGCACGTCACCGAGCCGCTGAGCACAGCGCTGGCCTCGGGCCGCATCAACCACGCGTACCTGTTCTCCGGGCCGCGGGGATGTGGCAAGACGTCCTCGGCCCGCATCCTGGCCCGCTCCCTCAACTGCGAGCAGGGCCCCACTCCCGACCCGTGCGGCGTCTGCGCCTCCTGCGTGTCCCTCGCGCCGGGCGGTCCGGGCAACATCGACGTCACGGAGCTGGACGCGGCGTCGCACGGCGGGGTCGACGACACCCGCGAGCTGCGTGACCGCGCGTTCTTCGCGCCGGCAGAGTCGCGGTACCGGGTGTTCATCGTCGACGAGGCCCACATGATCACCACGCAGGGTTTCAACGCCCTGCTCAAGATCGTCGAGGAGCCGCCGGAGCACCTCGTGTTCGTGTTCGCCACCACCGAACCGGACAAGGTGCTGCCCACCATCCGCTCCCGCACCCACCACTACCCGTTCCGGCTCATCCCGCCGGGCACGCTGCGGAAGCTGCTGGAGCGGATCTGCGCGGAGGAGGGGGCGGTCGTGGCGCCGCCGGTCTACCCGCTCGTGCTGCGCGCGGGCGGCGGGTCGGCGCGCGACACCCTCTCGGTGCTCGACCAGCTGCTCGCCGGGGCGGGGCCCGAGGGCGTCACGTACGAGCGTGCCGTCGCGCTGCTCGGCGTCACCGACGTCGCCCTGATCGACGACATGGTCGACGCGCTCGCCGCGGGCGACCGCGCCGCGGTGTTCGAGGCCGTCGACCGGCTCGTCGAGGCGGGCCACGACCCCCGCCGGTTCGCCGCCGACCTGCTGCAGCGGCTGCGCGACCTCGTGCTGCTGCAGTCGGTGCCGGAGGCCGCGGAGCGCGGGCTGGTCGAGGCGGCGGACGACGAGATCGCCCGCATGGCCGAGCAGGCCGGCAAGATCGGCGCGGCCACGCTCACGCGGTACGGCGAGATCGTCCACACCGGGCTCACCGAGATGCGCGGCGCCACCGCGCCGCGCCTGCTGCTGGAGCTCCTCTGCGCACGGATGCTGCTGCCGGCGGCCACCGTCGCCGAGTCGGGGCTCCTGGAACGGCTCGAACGGCTGGAGCGGCGCAGCGCCATCGCATCGGCGCCGCCCGGCCCTGGCGAGGAGGGCGCCGTCGACGGGCGCCGCACCTTCCGCAGGCCGAGCGAGGCCACGGTGGAGCGTCCCGACGCCGGCGCCGGACCGGACGCGCAGCCCTCCGCCCCCGTGACGGCATCCCGGACGGACGCCGCCCAGCCCCCAGCCGCCCAGCCGCCAGCCGCCCAGCCGCCAGCCGCCCGGCCCTCGGTTGTCCAGCCCCCGGTCGCCCAGCCCCCGGTCGCCCAGCCCCCGGCTGCCCAGTCGCGCCCCGAGCCGCCGGCCGGCCCGCCCCCCGCCGCCGCATCTCCCCAGGTCCAACCGCCCGAGCCCAAGCCGCTCGAGCCCCAGCGGCCCGCTTCGCCCCCGCAGCCACCGCAGCCCACCGAGGCCGCTGCGGCGGATCGCGGAGCCGCGCTGGACGCCGCAGCCGTCCGCCGCGTGTGGTCGGAGGTGCTCGCCGCGGCCCGGTCGCAGAGCCGCAGCATCGAGGCGATGTTGGTCAACGCCACCGTTCGGGCCGTACAGGGCGACACACTCGTGCTCGGCATCGGCGCTCCCTCGCTGGCCCGCCGGCTCTCCGAACCGCGCAACGCCGACATCGTCTGCGCCGCGTTGCACTCGGTGCTCGGGGTGCGCTGGCAGGTGCGCTGCGAGTCCGGCGACGCCCCGGCCGCCGCCCCGCCGGCGGGCGGTCGTGGCGGCGCTCCACGGCGCTCCGAGCCGCCGTCGCGACCACAGCAGGCACCCCAGCAGACGCGCACCCACCGGCCGCCACCGGCGCGCCGGTCATCCGCTCCCGATGACGGTGTGCCGCTGCCCCCGGAGCCACCGGACGACGACGTCCCTCCGGACGACGACGAGGAGGCCATGCTCGCCGAGGCGGCCGTCCCGGTGAGCGACTCCGAGCGCCGCGACCCCGAGGAAGCCGCGATCGAGCTGCTCACCACGCAGCTGGGGGCCCGGGCGATCGAACGGCCATAGAGCGCGGTCCCGGGGCGATCGGCCGAGCCGGTGCCTCACCCCTTCAGGCCGAGGAAGGCCAGCACGCCACTCGCGATCGCGCCCGCGTAGCGGTCGCGGCCCTCGGGGGAGGACACCACGGCGGCCTCGGCCGGGTTGCGCATGTTCGCGCACTCCACGAGCGCCGTCGGCCGGGTGGCGTGGTTCAGCCCGGCGAGATCGGCGCGCGCCGAGAGCCCGTCGCGGCCGATGTAGTCGGAGTCCGCGAAGCCGCCCGACCGCATCGCGTCACGCAGGGCGGTGGCGAGCTCTCGCGCAGGCCCGGCCTGCACGGGGTTCAGCGGCGGGTCGGAGTAGGCCACGTGGAATCCCGCCGCGCCGCGAGCGGCGCCGTCGGCGTGGATGGAGACCACCGCCGCGGCGCCGGCCGCCTCACCGGCGCGGCCGCGCTCGTCCACGCACGGGCCGACCCCGTGGTCGTCCGCGCGCGTCAGCACGACCTGGACGCCCGCGGCTTCCAGCCTCGTCGTCACCCGCTCGGCGACGTCGAACGCGAAGGCGTGCTCCGGGTACCCGGCGTCGGTGGAGGTGCCGGCGGTGTTGCACGCCTTCTCGCCGCTGCGGCCGTCGGGCACCAGCCTGCGGGCCGCGGCCGGCTCGGCGCCGTTGCGGCCGTTGTGGCCGGGGTCGAGCACCACGACGGGCGGGGGCGGAGCCGGCGGCGCTACCACCGCGGCCCCGTGCGCGGCCCCGGCGACCGCGTCGGAGCACCCGCTGATGGCCAGGAGCGCCGCGGTGACGGGCGCGATCCAGCGCGAGCTGCTCACGGGGGTCAGCCTGCCAGCCTCCCGGATCGCTGATGGCCTAGCCTGGCTGTGGAGCCGGCGGTGCCGGCGCAGGGCACGATGTGCGAGGAGATCGCTGGTGCAACCGGGTCAGCCCGATATGCAGATGATCCTGCAGCAGGCGCAGAAGATGCAGCAGCAGCTGATGGCCGCGCAGGCCGAGTTGGCGTCCGCGGAGGTGGTCGGCCAGGCGGGCAACGGGTTGGTGCAGGTCACCACCACGGGCGCGGGTGAGGTGCGTTCCGTGCGGATCGACCCGCAGGTGGTGGACCCCGAGGACGTCGAGACGCTGCAGGACCTCGTCGTCGGCGCCCTGCAGGACGCCGCTCGAGCCGCCCAGGAGCTGCAGGCCGAGAAGATGGGCCCCCTCGCAGGTGGCCTCGGTGGTGCCGCGGGTGGCCTCGGCCTGCCCGGCCTCGACGCGTAGCGCTGCCCTGCCGTGTTCGAGGGGCCGGTCCAGGACCTGATCGACGAGCTCGGCCGGCTGCCGGGCGTGGGGCCGAAGAGCGCCCAGCGGATGGCGTTCCACTTGCTCGCCGCCGATCCCGCCGACGTCGGGCGGCTCCAGGACGTCCTGCAGAAGGTGAAGGAAGGGGTCCGGTTCTGCGAGGTGTGCGGCAACGTCTCCGAGCGGGAGCGGTGCCGCTACTGCGCCGACGCACGGCGCGACCCCACAGTGGTGTGCGTCGTCGAGGAGCCCAAGGACGTGCTGGCCGTGGAGCGCACCCGCGAGTTCAAGGGGCGTTACCACGTGCTCGGCGGCGCGCTGGACCCGTTGGCCGGGGTGGGCCCCGACGCGCTGAGGATCCGGGAGCTACTCGCCCGGCTCGGCGGCACCGGGCCCGCGGCGGACGAGACCGAGATCGCCGAGGTGATCATCGCGACGGACCCGAACACCGAGGGTGAGGCGACCGCCACCTACCTCGTGCGGCTCCTGCGCGACTTTCCCGGTCTCACGGTCACGCGGCTCGCGTCCGGCCTCCCGATGGGCGGCGACCTCGAGTTCGCCGACGAGCTGACCCTCGGCCGCGCGCTGTCCGGGCGACGTGCCCTGAGCTGAGGGCCGCACCTAGTGTCCCGAGTCGGAAGTTCGGTGCGTATATCGGCGGATCCAGGTACTCGCTGAGTGCGCCGGCGCGCCGGCCTCGTACCGGGCGTACTCGGCCGGTTCGCCGGTGCGCTCAGCGTGGAGCTGGGCCGTCGAGCTACGTGGTGGACTTTCGACTCGGGACACTAGAGCGGGTCGTGCAGCTTGCCCCGCTCCCGGAGCATCCGGCAGGCCGGGCACCCCTCCGACTCGGCGGCCCTGATCAGCTCCCGCTCCCACTCGCCGAGCTCTCGGCGATGGCGGGCGATCCGGTTCCACGCTTCCCGCTGCGCTCGCGCGTCCGCGTTGCCGATCAGCACGGCCAGCAGGACCAGGGCGAGGACTCCTCCGACGGCGATGAACGCGATCCCGGTCATCGGTGCCTCCTCGGGCGGTGACCTACTGCGAGTGTGCGGCGCTCTCAGTCGTCATGCAAGTGCACAGCGCGATTGCTCACAGAATGTGCACAAAGCGTCTCGTGTTCTGCATGACAGTGATGGCCATCGCGAGACACCAGGAGTACTCTCATTCGTCACGCACACCCGCTGGTCAACGGCGGGCGCGCCGGCGTCCACGCTCTGGGCGTCCTGCACCGGATCAGGTCTGACCCGAAGGGGTACCGGCATGGCCACCAGCCCTGTCCTGTCCCGTCGAACCCTCGGCACCGAGCTCCGGCGCCTGCGGGAGGCGGCCGGGGTGGCGGTCAGCCGAGCCGCGGAGGAGCTCGACTGTTCGGTCTCCAAGATCAGTCGCATCGAGACGGGGCTCTCCACCCCTCGGCGTCCGGAGATCGACACCCTCCTGCGCCTGTACGAGGCCCCGAGTGCGCGCGAGGAGCTGGTGCAGCTGGCGGGGGAGGGCAAGCAGGCCGCGTGGTACGACTCGTACGGCGATCTGCTCGCGCCCGGGTCGACCCTGCACCGGTTCATCGGCCTCGAGGCCGGCGCGTCCAGGCTCCGCCAGTTCTCCTCGGGGGCTGTTCCGGGTCTCCTGCAGACCGAGCGCTACGCCCGGGCCATCGTCACGGCGTCCCAGCCCACGGTCCCCGGCCGGGCGCTGGAGACGATGATCCGGATGCGCCTGGAGCGCAAGAGCGTCCTGCAGCGGGAGCCGGATCCCCTGCGGGTCGCGGCGCTCGTCGACGAGTCCGTGCTGCGCCGCCCCGCTCACGGGCCGGGCGTGATGCGTGAGCAGGTCCAGTACCTGGCCGACATCGTCGAGGAGGGCTCGTCCTCGATCGAGCTGCGGGTGCTTCCGTTCTCCATCGGGCTGCACGGGCTGCTCGGCGGCGGGTTCCAGATCCTGTCGTTCGACCACGGCGAGAGCGACGTCATCTTCTTCGAAGGTCAGGACGGGGGCGGCCTCCAGGAGAAGGCCGACATCGTGCAGACCCATTCCGACCGCCTCGAAACGGCCTGGAAGCAGGCCCTCGAGGGCCACGAGCTGTTGAGGTTCCTGCGGGAGGTCGCCGACACCTACGACGAGTAGGCATCCGCTCGCCACTCCTCGCCCGCCGGCCCCGATGTCGGTGAGCCGGTGGATCACGTGCTACCGCTGTACGATCACCCGATCGTGCAGCGGAGGGGTGGACCGTTGAGTGGTGCGGGGCGCGAGCTCGAGTTCGTGGGGCGGGAATTCTGTGCCGTCGGTGATTGCCTCGAGGCCGCGCGTCTCCCCGACGGCCGCGTCGCGCTGCGTAGCACCCTCACCCCCGAAGCGCCGCACTGGCTGGTCACGGCGGGTGAATGGGCCCAGTTCCTCCGGACGGTGAAGGACGGGGGCTTCGACCGCGTCTGACGGCCCCTTGGCTTCGGAGCGTCTCAGGCGGCCTTCGGCGGCCCGGTGCTCTGACTGGGATCAAACCCGTACGTACTGGGGGAGAGCCGTGCTGGCGCGGCCAAGAGGCAGCATCAGGATGGATGTTGCTCGTGGCCCTCCCCGGCGGATTCCGGGGCCGACGGGGCTTCAGGGGTCTCCTCCAGGGCGGCGAGGACTTGTTCCCAGCACTCGTCTGCGATCTGCGCGAACCGCCGGAATTCGGCCCGCCAGCCCTTGACCGCGTAAGCTTGGCGGACGTCGCGCCACGCATTTCTGACATCCTCGCTCGCGAAGGCTCGACGTAGGACAAGGCGAAGCTCATCTTCCGGAAAGACGCCCAATCCGAAAGATGTCTGGTAGTAGGAGAACACGCTGGCGAAGTACGCTCGCATCTCAATCTCGTCAACCGACGCCCATGGTGTAAATCCCCAGATGGCGAGATACCTCTCTTTTCCGTTTGCTGAATTCAATAGCTCTTGCCGCATCGTTCGCATGCTCTGGAATTGCATCACCTTCGTTTGATGGGACTGGAGTCGAATCGATATGACCAATGCGATCAGGGCTCCACCGGACAGTAGCGCTGATGCTATGCTGAGGGCCTGTCCGACGTTGCTCAGGCGAGCCCAGTCAACCGGACTGTAGAGATCTGCCAGTACGAGCAGTAGTGTAGATGCGGGAATCAGCGCCAGGCCGCAGACAGTTGTGATTGCCGTCCATCCAATTCTTCCATCAAATCGGCGCGTCACGTCGTCATCCATTCGGCTGCTGGCCTATGAAGCTACCGCAAAATGTAGATATGCGGTCGCCGCGAGTATTGCACGTTCGCGCAGCCTTGTACAGGCCGCAAGTGGGGCTCCGCAGTAGCGTTCGCCGCGACGGTGATGCACGTGAATTTACTAGTCCGGCGGTGCATCTGCCACAAGTTTCGACTCGAGTGGTCGCGGTGCCGAACTGTGCATGCTCGGACCGATGCGGTCCCTATTGAAGCCGCTTTGACTAACCTCTAGATGTCTGAACCGTCGACCCGAAGCTATGCGAGGCAGTGGGTCGCGCCGCAGCATGCCGAGGTGGTCTTGAGCGTCTCGCCGGCCCAGTCGGTGCGCTCACCTGCCGTGCCGCTCGCGGGTGGACGCCAGCTCTTCGTCCCGAACCGCGGCACAGGATCGAGCCGCCATGGCGAGCCGACTCGGGCCGGCCCGCGCGTTCCGATATGCTCAGCCGAGCTCGTGCAATTGCACCAGGCAGTTTAACGACTGGCGGTCACATGCCCACTGCCCAAGGTCCTGCGGGGCCGCGACGGCGCCTAGGGGCTGAGCTGCGCCAGCTGCGCCGACGAGTCGACCTCCAGCTGATCGAGGTTGCCCGCGAGCTGGACTGCTCCGCGTCGAAGATCAGCCGTCTGGAGAACGGCAAGGGCATCCCTCGTATGCCTGATGTCGTCGCCCTGATGCGCCTGTACGGCGTCACCGATGAGGAGCAGCGGGTGCGGCTGACGCAACTGGTGCAGGAGAGTCGCGAGCAGGGCTGGTGGGAACGCTACACCGATGGCGTGCACGCTGAGCGCTTCTTCGCAATGAACGCCCCCGCCCGTTACACGGCACTGGAAACTGAAGCGGTTCGGGTGCGGTCATTCGAGGTTGCTTGGGTGCACGGGCTGCTGCAAGCCCCTGAGTACGCCCGAGCAGTGCTCGAGGTGCTGCTCACAGAGCGCACGGGGACGGAGGTTGACCGCCTCGTCGAACTGCGCCTGCGCCGCCAAGAGGCACTCACGGAGCGGAACCCACCCCTTCACCTCGAGGTTGTGCTGGACGAGTCCGTGCTGAGTCGGGTGGTCGGCTCACCTGAGGTGATGGCGACGCAGATGCGTTACCTGCGGGAGCGCTCAGAGTTGCCCAATGTCACCGTTCGGGTGCTTCCGTTCGCGGTCGGGTTACACCGCGCACACGCTGGTCCGTTTCAGATCCTGGAGTTCCCCGACCAGGCAGGCGCTGACGTCGTGTTCATCGAAGGGCCGGCGGGGGACACCTACGAACACCAGTCCGATGTGGACCTGTATAAAGACGTCCTCGCGGATGTGGCGGATCGGGCGCTTGACCCGGGCGCCTCGCGGGAGATCGTCCATCGATACGAGGTCCAGCACGCTCCCCCCGGAGGAAGACCGAGATGACCCAGCACGTGGCGGCCGAGTACAGGATCAGCAGCTTCTGCTCCGGAGCAGACTGCATTGAGGTCGGGATGCTGCAGGAAGGTGTCGTGGCGGTGCGCGACACCAAGGACCGCAGCCGTCAGCTCACGTTCAGCGCGCGGGAATGGGCGGCGTTCGTGGCCGAGATCAAGCGGGGGGCGTTCGGCGGGCGCTAGCCGGGAACCGGCGAACGACCCTGATCGGCCGGGGCCGCCGCCCGTCGACGGGGCGGCCCCGGCGGCCGGCCGCGCGATCACTCCCCGGGATCGCGCCGCCTAGTCGTCGTCCCACGACTCGTTGTCGTCGGTATGAGGACCGGCGTACTGGTCGAGGCCGTGCAGCTGTGGCTGCTTGGCCTCCCATTGCGCACGCCGCTCCGCCGCGATCTGTCGCCACGTGGGTGCCTGAGCGGCCTCCACGATGCCGACCACGATCGCGACCAGGGCGAGAAGTCCGAGGCCTGCGACGATCAGAGTGATCATGGCGACGACCCGTTCAGGTCGGCGATGCCGGCGCCGGTGTGCTTCCCCAGTGACATCAGTGGGCTCCTTCCCGTGTGCTGCTCTCGCCGGCGGTGTGCCGGACGGCGATGGGTCCCGATGGCTCCGGGACGGGGGCGGTTCCTGGTTCGCAGGAGCTCCGCGATGAGTGCAGAACGGCGGAGGCGGGTACCGGAGTGTTCACCACGGTCGCGGCCTCCTCTCGGGATGACCCGGCTTGCTCCCTCGGCGTCGGGGAAGGTCGGCCGGATACTTAGATTGCCGTACGCAAGGTCGTCCTGCAATTGCAAGGCTTGCCCTCTGTGGACATTCACTCGACTGCACCAGTCGCCCGGTCCTCCTCGTAGGGCAGCGCCACCGGCGGAAGGACGCCGGGTGACCGGCACTACCGCGTGCTCGAACCCGCTCGGACCACGCCCGGCGTCATCCGATCGTTAGAGGCCGTAGCGGAACCGTGACTCGATGACCTACCGATCGGTATTCGATCGCACTAGTTTCCAGCGGGTCTCCTACGAAGAGGTGTTGCCCGCATGAGATCAGCTGCCAGACGATTCGCGGCCGCGTGCGCGGCCGGCGCGCTCGCCGTCACCCTCGCCGCGTGCGCCGAGTCCCAGCGCGACACCGGCACCGAGCAGGGTGGATCCGGCGGCACCGGCGGCACGATGGTGTTCGGAGCGGCCGGTGCGCCGCGCAGCTTCGACCCGCTGTTCGCCCAGGACGGGGAGACGTTCCGGGTGTCGCGGCAGATCTACGACACGCTGATCACGTACAAGCAGGGCACCTCGGAGCTCACGCCAGGCCTGGCCACCAAGTGGGAGCCCAGCCCGGACGGCAAGGAGTGGACCTTCACCCTCCGCGAGGGCGTGAAGTTCCACGACGGCACGGACTTCAACGCCGAGGCGGTGTGTTTCAACTTCAACCGGTGGTTCAACCTGTCCACCGCAGCGGCCCAGAGCCAGGCGATCTACTACTACGAGCTGTTCGGCGGGTACTCGAACAACCTCACCAAGGACACCACCGACCCCGTCTACAACTCCTGCCAGGCACCGAACCCGACCACCGCCGTCGTCAAGCTGAACCGGGCCAAGGGCGCGTTCCCCGCGGCGTTCGGGCTCACCTCGCTGTCGATCTCCAGCCCGGCCGCGCTCCAGCAGTACAACGGGGACGAGGTCACGCAGAGCGGTGAGTCGTTCTCCTACAGCGCGTACGCCATGGAGCACCCCACCGGCACCGGCCCGTTCAAGTTCGAGAGCTACGACCGGACCAACCAGACCATCACGCTGGTGCGCAACGACCAGTACTGGGGCGAGAAGGCCAAGCTCGACAAGTTGATCTTCCGCGTGATCCCGGACGAGAACGCCCGCAAGCAGGAGCTGCAGGCCGGCACGATCGACGGCTTCGACTACCCGTCGGCCGCCGACTGGCCCGCCCTGAAGAACGCGGGCTTCCAGGTGCTCGTCCGGCCGGTGTTCAACATCCTGTACCTCGGCATCAACAAGAAGAACAACCCGGCGTTGCGCGACATCCGGGTGCGCCAGGCGATCGCGTACGCGCTCGACCGCGAGTCGCTGGTGCGCAACCAGATGCCCGAGGGCGCGGTCGTGGCCACCCAGTTCGTCCCGGACACCGTGAACGGCTACAACCCGGACATCCAGCCGATCCCGCACGACCCCGAGCGGGCGAAGGCGTTGCTCGCGGAGGCGGGCGTGCCGAACCTGACGCTCAACTTCTACTACCCGACCGAGGTCAGCCGGCCGTACATGCCCAACCCCACCAACATCTTCACGGCACTCGCGGAGAACCTGCGGCAGGTCGGGATCACCGTCAACCCGGTCGCGAAGCCGTGGAACGGTGGGTACCTCGACGACGTGCAGGTCAACGGTGTGCAGGACCTGCACCTGCTCGGATGGACGGGCGACTACAACGACCCCGGCAACTTCGTCGAGGGCTTCTTCGGCTCGCCGGGCCCGGAGTTCGGGCTCACCGATGCCGAGGACGGCGCGATCATCAACAGCATCCGGAAGGCCGACGAGACGGTCGGCGACGAGGCGCACGCCGCCGCGTGGCGGGAGACCAACCGCCTCGTCATGGAGCAGCTGCCCGCCGTGCCGCTCTCCAGCTCGCCGCCGGCGATCGTGGTGAGGAAGGGCGTGAACGGTCTCATCCCGTCGCCCCTCACCGATGAGCGGTTCCTCACGGTCAGCGTCGACTGAGAGGGGCTCCGAGTGGCACCGCCCGGCCGGGCGGTGCCACGCTCGGCGCCCTGGCTGGATCGAGGGGGGATGATGCTGCGCTTCGTGGTGCGCCGGCTGCTGCAGGTGATCCCGACGCTCCTGCTGCTGTCGATCGTGGTCTTCGCGTGGTTGCGATCGCTCCCCGGGGGACCCGCGACGGCGTTCCTCGGCGACCGCGCGACCCCCGAGAACATCGCCGAGCTGAGTCGTCTGATGGGCCTCGACCAGCCGATCTGGGTGCAGTACGGCCGGTTCCTCGGCCGGGTCGTGACGGGCGACTTCGGAACGTCGTCGATCACCGGTCAGCCGGTCATCGACGAGATCGGCCGCGCCCTGCCGGCCACGATCGAGCTCTCGGTCGCCGCACTGGTGATCGCCGTCGGACTCGGGATCCCGCTGGGCTACATCGCCGCCCGCTACCGCGGGCGGCCGCTCGACGTGTTCACGGTGATCGGCACGCTCGTCGGCGTGGCCGTGCCGGTGTTCTTCCTCGGCTACGTGCTGAAGGACGTGTTCGCCGTCGACCTCGGCTGGTTCCCGCCGTCGGGCCGGCAGTCGGTGGCCGTCGACGCCACCAAGGTCACCGGCTTCGCCGTGCTCGACGGGATCCTCACGCGCGAGTTCGACGCCAGCCTCGACGCACTGCGCCACCTCGTGCTGCCGTCGCTCGCGCTGGCCACCATCCCGCTCGCGGTGATCGTGCGGATCACCCGGGCGTCCGTGCTCGACGTGCTCGGCTCCGACTTCGTCCGGACGGCGAACTCGAAGGGGCTCGCGCCGGGCACCGTCCGCGGCCGGCACGTGCTGCGCAACGCGCTGCTGCCGGTCTCCACCACGATCGGGCTGCAGGTTGGGCTCTTGCTCGCCGGGGCGGTGCTCACCGAGCGCGTGTTCGTCTGGGGCGGCGTCGGCACGCTGCTCGCCGATGCGATCACGCTGCGGGACTACCCGCGACTGCAGGCCGTGCTGCTGCTCGGCGCGCTGATCTACGTGCTGGTGAACCTGCTCGTCGACCTGTCCTACGCGGTCATCGATCCCCGGGTTCGGCTGTCGTGATCGAGAGCGGGCTATGAGCGAGGACGGGCTATGACGACCACGTGGCTCGAACGCCGCCGCAGCCGTATCGACGACATCGCGGGCGGCCGCAGCCTCGGTGCCGAGGCATTCCGGCGGCTCCGCCGCGAGCCGGCCGCGATCATCGGGGCGATCATCATCGGCGTCTTCGTCGTGGTGGCCGCCTTCGCGCCCCTGATCGCGCCGCACAGCGCTACCGAGGCGTTCCCGCAGCTGCAGGAGAACCTCAGGCCGGGCTCGATCCCAGGACCGCAGGAGGGCTTTCCGCTCGGCAGCGACCAGCTCGGGCGCGACTTCTACTCCCGGATGATCCTCGCCTCGCAGCAGACGCTGCTCGTCGGCGTGCTGGCCACGCTCATCGGGCTCGTCTTCGGCATCGTGATCGGCACGGTGGCCGGTGCGTTCGGCGGCTGGGCGGACACCCTGCTCATGCGGGTCACGGACGTGCTGCTGGCGATCCCGAGCCTGCTGCTCGCGATCTCGGTGGCGGCGCTGGCGGCGAGCCCGTCGCAGAGCACCGTGATCATCGCGGTCTCGATCGTGAGCGTGCCGATCTTCGCGCGCCTGTTGCGCGGGTCGATGCTCGCCCAGCGCCACAGCGACCACGTCGTGGCGGCCACCGCACTGGGCGTCAGACGGCCCGCCGTTGTGCTGCGGCACATGCTGCCGAACGCGATCGGCCCGGTGATCGTGCAGGCCACGCTCACGCTCGCCACCGCGATCCTGGACGCGGCGGCGCTGTCGTTCCTCGGCCTCGGCGACGCCGACCCCGGACGCGCCGAGTGGGGGCTCATGCTCGCCCAGGCCCAGACCTACCTCGACGTGCGGCCCGCGCTCGCGATCTACCCGGCGCTCGCGATCATCATGGTCGCGCTGGGGTTCACGCTGCTCGGTGAGTCGCTGCGCGAGGCGATCGACCCGAAGGGGCGCCGATGACGGCCGCGCACAGCAGCGAGATGGCCGCAGCCGACGGCGGTGGCGTGCGCTCCGGCGCCGAGCCGCTGCTCTCGGTCCGCGACCTGCGCGTCGCGTTCCAGCGCAAGGGTGAGCCCGAGACCGTCGCCGTCGACGGGGTCAGCTTCGACGTCGCCCCCGGGCAGGTCGTGGGCCTGGTCGGGGAGTCCGGCTGCGGCAAGTCGGTGACGTCGATGGCGATCATGCGGCTGCTCCCGGACCGCGGGGTGCGCGTGAGCGGCAGCGTGCTGATGGACGGCACGGACCTGTTGGCGCTGTCCGACGCACAGATGCGCGAGCGGCGTGGCCGGGACCTGTCGATGGTCTTCCAGGACCCGCTCACGTCGCTGAACCCGGTGATCCCGGTGGGGCTGCAGATCACCGAGGTGCTGCGGCGCCACCGCGGGATGAACAAGGAGGCGGCGCGGAGGGCGGCGGTGGAGCTCCTCGACCGGGTGGGCATCCCGGATCCGCGGCGGCGGCTCGACTCCTACCCCCACCAGCTCTCCGGGGGCATGCGCCAGCGGGCGCTCATCGCGATCGCGCTGGCGTGCAGCCCCCGGCTGCTCATCGCGGACGAGCCGACCACCGCGCTCGACGTCACGATCCAGGCGCAGATCCTCGAGCTGCTGCGCGAGCTGGTGCGCGAGACCGGGGCGGCCCTGATCATGATCACCCACGACCTGGGCGTGGTCGCGGGGCTGTGCGAGACCGTGAACGTGCTGTACGCGGGCCGGATCGTGGAGCGGGCCCAACGCCACCGCCTGTTCGGCACGCCGCGTCACCCGTACACCCACGGCCTGCTGCGATCGATCCCGCGGCTGGACAGCCCGCAGGGGGAGGAGCTGCCGGCGATCCGCGGCTCGGTGGTGGACAACGTGCCCTGGGACCACGCGTGCGCGTTCGCGCCACGTTGCCCCCGGTCGCTGGAGCGCTGCGTCGAGGTCACACCGGTCGGCGAGACGTCCGGCGGGCGGCTGCTGCGCTGCCACAACCCGGTGCCGGCGAGCGCGGAGTGAGCGACATGGCGGAATCTTCGAACGGCCTCCTGCTGGACGTACGCGACCTCGCCGTGCACTTCCCGATCAAGCGGGGCCTGGTGCTCGACCGCACCGTCGGCCACGTGTACGCGGTGGACGGGGTCTCCCTGCAGATCCGCCGCGGGGAGACGTACGGGCTCGTCGGTGAGTCCGGCTGCGGCAAGTCGACGCTCGGCCGGGCGATCCTGCGCCTCGTGGACCTGACGGCCGGCACGGTCGAGTTCGACGGGGTCGACGTCGCACAGCTCAGCGGCGAGCGACTGCGCACCATGCGCCGGCGGTTCCAGATGGTGTTCCAGGACCCGATGTCGAGCCTCGACCCTCGCCAGTCGGTGGAGTCGATGCTGGTCGAGGGGATCAAGGCGCATGGGCTGTCCCGCGGTCCGGAGGCCGACTCCGCCCGGCTGCGGGAGCTCGTCGACTCCGTGGGGCTGCCGGCCGCCGCGCTGCGCCGGTACCCGCACGAGTTCTCCGGCGGGCAGCGCCAGCGCCTCGGCATCGCCCGCGCCCTGTCCGTCGAGCCGGACCTGATCGTGGCCGACGAGCCGGTGTCGGCGCTGGACGTCTCGGTGCAGGCCCAGGTGCTGAACCTGCTCGGCAGGCTGCAGGCCGAGCTCGGGCTGACCTACCTCGTGATCGCCCACGACCTCGCGGTGGTCCGGCACGTCAGCGACCGGGTCGGCGTCATGTACCTCGGCGGCATCGTCGAGGAGGCGACGTCGCAGGCGCTCTACGACGACCCCCAGCACCCGTACACGAAGGCGCTGCTGTCGGCGATCCCGGTGCCCGACCCCGAGCTGGAGGACCAGCGGGAGCGCATCCTGCTCACCGGTGACCTGCCGTCGCCGGCGGCCCCGCCGCCCGGTTGCCGGTTCCACACCCGTTGCCCGTGGCGGCAGCCGACGCGCTGCGACTCCGAGCGGCCCGAGCTCCGGGTGATCCAGGGTGCGCCGGCCGGCCACCGGGTGGCCTGCCACTGGGCCGAGGAGATCCGCAGCGGCGCGCTGCAGCCACACCAGGTGGAGCCGCCCGTGGCGGTCGATGACGTGCTCGGGCCCGGCGCTGTGCCCGAGCACCCCGGATCCGTCACGGAGATCCTGGGGCGCTAGATCGAAGAACCCGTGAGTGGTTACGAGTGCTGGTCCAAGTGCTGGAGCACTCGTAACCACTCACGGGTCGGTCCTGGGCCGGCGCGGGGGATCGATCTCGCCAAGCCGCTGCAACCCCGCGATCGGCGGGTCCGGCACCCACCGCAGGGTCGCGAGTCCTCGACCGAGGGGGATCGCCCCTCGGGAAGGAGTGGTTCCCGCGGCTACCTGTGGGCAGCAGCGCGGGCGAGGCGAGTGATCAGCGCATCGCGCGGTTGACCGCCGAGACCACGGCCTTGAGGCTCGCGCTCACGATCGAGCCGTTGATGCCCACGCCCCAGAGCACGGTGTCCTCCACCGCGCACTCGACGTAGGCGGCGGCCCGGGCGTCGTCGCCCGCGGACATGGCGTGCTCGTGGTAGTCGAGCACCCGCACGTCGAAGCCGATGCCGGCCAGCGCGTCGACGAACGCGGCGATCGGGCCGTTGCCGCTGCCGGTGATCTCGTGCAGGTCGTTCTCGACGCGGACCGTCGCGGTGATCTCGTCGTTGCCCTCGCCGTCGCTGGTGATCCGGTGGCGGATCAGCTTGAGCGGGGTGACGCGGTCGAGGTACTCCGAGTCGAAGGCGTCCCGCATCTCCTTGGGCGAGATCTCGCCGCCCTCGCTGTCGGTGACCTCCTGGATCACCCGCGAGAACTCCATCTGCAGGCGCCGCGGCAGGTCCAGCTGGTGCTCTGCCTTCATGATGTAGGCGACCCCGCCCTTGCCGGACTGCGAGTTCACCCGGATCACGGCTTCGTAGGTGCGCCCGATGTCCTTCGGGTCGACCGGCAGGTAGGGCACCTCCCAGCGGAAGTCCTCGATCTCGACGCCGGCCTCGGCCGCGTCGGCCTGCATGGCCTGGAAGCCCTTGTTGATCGCGTCCTGGTGGCTGCCGGAGAACGCGGTGTAGACCAGGTCGCCACCCCAGGGGTGGCGCTCGTGCACCGGCAGCTGGTTGCAGTACTCGACGGTGCGGCGGACCTCGTCGATGTCCGAGAAGTCGATCTGCGGGTCGATCCCCTGGGTGAACAGGTTCATCCCCAGGGTCACCAGGTCGACGTTGCCGGTGCGCTCACCGTTGCCGAACAGGCACCCCTCGATGCGGTCGGCGCCCGCCTGGAAGCCCAGCTCGGCGGCGGCCACACCGGTGCCGCGGTCGTTGTGCGGGTGCAGCGACAGCACCACGGCGTCGCGGCGGGCGAGGTGGCGGTGCATCCACTCGATCGAGTCGGCGTAGACGTTCGGGGTGGCCATCTCGACGGTCGCCGGCAGGTTGACGATCATCGGCGACTCCGGCGTCGGCTGCCAGATCGCGCTCACCGCGTTGCAGACGTCCACGGCGTACTCGAGCTCGGTGCCGGTGTACGACTCCGGGGAGTACTCGAAGCGCCAGTCGGTGGCGGGGTACTTCTCGGAGAACCGCAGCACGTCCTCCGCGCCGTCGGTGGCGATCTTCGAGATGCCCTGGCGGTCGGACCGGAACACGACGCGGCGTTGCAGGATCGACGTCGAGTTGTAGAGGTGGACGATCGCGCGCGGCGCGCCCTCGCAGGCCTCGTAGGTGCGCTCGATCAGCTCCGGGCGGGCCTGCGTCAGCACCTGGATCGTGACGTCGTCGGGGATCAGGTCCTGCTCGATGATCTCCCGGACGAAGTCGAAGTCGGTCTGGCTCGCGGCGGGGAAGCCGACCTCGATCTCCTTGTAGCCCATCCGCACCAGCAGGTCGAACATGCGGCGCTTCCGGGCCGGGCTCATCGGGTCGATCAGCGCCTGGTTGCCGTCGCGCAGGTCGACGGCGCACCACAGCGGCGCCCTGGTGATCCGCTTCTCCGGCCACGTGCGGTCGGGCAGCGATACCGGCTCCACCAGTTCGTGGAAGGGCCGGTAGCGGTGGACCGGCATCTGCGAGCCGCGCTGCGGATTCCAGGCGGGCTGATCATCCGGAACCGGGCGATCGGGCGTGCGCAGCCGGCTGGCGGACGACGACGTGTAAGCGTCGGGGGACGTGGTCATCGGGGGTGCTCCTGTGGGTGTGGGCCGATCTTCCAGGACCGGCGCACGCCACGACCCGCGACGAGGGGCCGGTCGGTCAGACCCCGCCGCGGCGGCGAAGGAGCAGGCGTGCCACGTCCACGAGACTAGCCCCGGGGTGGGGGCCTTCCGCAACCCACCCCGATCTGGCGTGCCCTGCCGGCACCCGAACCAGCGTCACCCGATCGGGGAATACCAGTCAGTAGCGCATGCCCCCGACGGCCGTGGGAGCATGGCGTACAACGAGCCCGGGGAGGTCTCCAGTGGCAGTGGGGAGCACGGCACGGCGGGGCATCGACGCCCTCGGCAACGTGCTGCGGATCGTCGGCATGCTCATCGTCACCGTGCTCGTGGTGCACATCGTGCTCACGCTGCTCGGCGCCAACCCGGAGAACGGGCTGACACAGCTGATCCGGGACGCGGCCGACACCTTCAACCTCGGCCTGAGCGATCTGTTCCTGCCCCAGGATCCGCGCCTGGCCGTGGTGCTGAACTACGGCACGGCGGCCCTGATCTGGTTCGTGATCACGACGATCGTGGTGCGCATCGTGCGGCGCATCCCCTAGGAGCGCCCTGAACAACTCGGGCCTACTGCGCGACGCCCAGGCGGCGCCCTCGCCGCGTTGGACGTCCGCACCGGTACAACAGCGGTATCGGCGCGAACGTCCGCCTTGCGATGACACCACCTGGACGCCGCTCGCTACGGCCGGAGTTGTTCAGGACCCTCCTGCGAGTGCACCAGCGGGACGTCCGGCTCACGCCGTGAGCCGGGCCGCGATCGCGGCCACGTCGGGCAAGGGGCCCGGCCACGGCGCTGCGGCCGGTACTGGCGCCCGGCGGGCCGGCGCGCGGGCGATGACGGTGGCACCGCTGCTGTCCTGCTCCACCGGCGAGTAGCCGGCCGACCGCAACGCGTCGAGGACATCGGCCACCGGGCGGTCGCTGACCAGGACGGTGTCGGTGAGCAGCCGCAGCCCCAGCGGGGCGAGCCCGCGCTGTGCAGCGAGCTCGGCGCCGAGGGGGGCGTCGGCCACCCGGACGCACGTGGCGACGGCGCAGACCTGGACCTGCCCGTGCTGGCGGGCGACGTCGCGGACGAGGTATTCGAGCGGCTGCGGGAGCGGGCGGTCGGCCGCGCCGGCGAGCGCGGCGAGGAGCCCGTCGGCGGTGTGGCCCGCGTCCAGCGCCCGCCGCACGCTCGCGGCCGTGAACCTCCAGACGGACGCGATGCCCCGGCGTTCGGGATCGGCGGAGGAGTCGAGCAGCCGGGTGAGCGGGGCCGCCGCGACGCCCGTGACGAGCGCGGTGAGGTCGGGCAGGAACGTGGCGGTGTCGGTGGGCGCCGGCAGCAGGCCGGCGAGGGCGTCGCGCAGGGCCCGCTCGGGCCGGTCGGTGCGAACGGCCGCGAGCAGGTCGTGCCCGAGCGGGGTGAGCGCCCCGGTGGCGACGAGGCCGAGCAGCTCGGCCTCGGCAAGGGTGGCGCCCAGCCGGTCGGCGTCGCCCGGCAGCTCGCGGTCGAACGGCGCGCGGTGGGCCAGCAGCTCGCGCAGGGTGCCGAGCTCGACGAGGCCCCTGGCCTCGCCGAGCGATGCCAGTGCGGCGAGGGCACCCGAGCGCATCCGGACGTGCTCCGGGTGGCCGTAGGCCCGCACGAGGGCGGGCGCGGGCCGGCCCGACTCGTCGACGCGCAGGCTGGGCACCATCGGCAGCCCCCACCACGCGAGCAGGAGCCGGGCGTAGGCGTCGGCCGGTTCGGCGGCCAGCCACTCGTCGACCGCGTCGGTGGGCATCGCGACTCCGACGGGCGGCTGGTAGCCCCGCCGGGACGTGGTCCGCCCATCGCCCTCGCGAGCGAGCGTGACGAGCCCGGCGGCGGCGGCGCACTCCAGCCCGAGCCGGACGGCCGTGACGTCGGAGCCGAGTTCCTTGGCCGCTCGGCGCAGCTCCCGGACCCCGACGCCGCCACCCTGCACCGTGGCGAGCGGGCTGTGGCCGAGCAGCGTGACCAGTGCCCGGACCGAGTGGAGCGCCACGAGGGCCGCGTGCTCGCCCGCCGCGCGCAGCTGAGCGGGTTCGACGGGCGCGGTGGCGAGGTGGGGCGGGTGGGCGTCGAACGGCGCCTGGTACTCCGGCCCCCGCACGGCCAGCGCGACCTCGCGCGGCATCTCGGCGATGCCCCACTCCGTGGGCACCACCCAGCCCTGCACGGCGAGCTCGTGGCCCACGCCGTGCGGCTCGCCGGGCTCGGGGAACCGGACGCCCGAGCGCCGCGGCCCGTGCCAGGCGAGCTGCCGCACCGCCGCGGCGACCCCGGTATCGGCCTCGGACAGCCGCGCCCGCAGGGCCTCCTGGTCGGTGAGGACGGCCACGACGGCGTCGATCCCCTTCCGGCCCAGCCCGTGGACGCCGTGGTGGGCTCCGACGCGGTCGAGCTGCTCGGGGGTGAGCCGGGCGTAGAGCGTGCGCGCCGAGCGGCCAAGGCCGAGCGGGTCGGGGCTGATCGCCCCCCAGCCGCCGACCTGCCGGACCCTTCCGTGCAGCGGCCACGCGAGCGCCATCGCGATGAGCTCGTCGATCGCGGCGTCCACCGCGGCCACACGTGCGGTGTCGGTGGCGCCGAGCAGTGCGTGCAGCTCGTGCCGCGCCGCGGTTCCGCCGAGTGCGAGCAGCGCCTCGGCGACCTGCAGCGCGGGCTTGGAGAGCTCCAGCAGCGCCCGGTGGACCGACGCCTGTGCCGACAGCCGGTCGGCCAGCATGGCGAGGTCCGTGGGGGCGGGATGGCGCAGCACGTCGGAGCGGGCGCGCAGGAGCGCCTCCAGCTCCACTGTGCTCAGCGTGGCGAGCCACGCATCCAGCCCGGCGGACCGCCTCATGAGCAGCAGGGTAAGCGGATTCACCGACTACATCCGCTGGTCGATCGACGGGCGAGTGCCTGCGGTCGTACGAGCGGCACGGGGGCGCCGGGGAGTTGTGGCGTAGCCCATTCCGATAAGCGCGATGCGGCTCGGCCGGTAGGGTGGGGTCCCGACCAGCACCGGGAGTGCACGTCACAGGCGTGCGGACACCCGCGGTGATGAGCCCGAAGGCCGTGGGCAGGAGCCTGCACGGCCAGGACAGGAGGTCGGCGGTGGCCCTCGTCGTGCAGAAGTACGGCGGATCGTCCGTACAGGACGCGGACCGCATCAAGAAGGTCGCCGAACGGATCGTCCGCACGCACAAAGAGGGCAACGACGTCGTGGTGGTGTGCTCCGCCATGGGCGACACCACCGACGAGCTGCTCGACCTCGCCGACCAGGTGTCACCTGCTCCGCCGCCGCGCGAGCTGGACATGTTGCTCACGGCGGGCGAGCGCATGTCCAACGCGCTCGTGGCGATGGCCATCCACTCCCTCGGGGTGCAGGCCCGCTCGTTCACCGGCTCGCAGGCCGGCATGGTCACCACGTCCAAGCACGGGGACGCCCGGATCGTGCAGGTCAACCCGCAGCGGTTGCGCGACGCACTCGACGAGGGCGCGATCGTGCTCGTCGCCGGGTTCCAGGGCGTGAGCCAGGACTCGAAGGACGTCACCACGCTCGGCCGGGGTGGCTCGGACACCACCGCGGTGGCGCTCGCCGCCGCGCTCGAGGCCGACGTCTGCGAGATCTACTCCGATGTGGACGGGATCTACACGGCGGATCCGCGGATCGTGCCCGACGCTCAGCGCCGCGAGACGATCACCTACGAGGAGATGCTCGAGATGGCCGCCTGCGGCGCCAAGATCCTGCATCTGCGCGCCGTGGAGTACGCCCGGCGCTACAACGTCCCGCTGCGGGTGCGCAGCTCGTACAACGACAAGCCGGGATCGCTCGTCACCGGCTCGATCGAGGAGATTCCCGTGGAAAAGGCGATTCTCACCGGGGTCGCGCACGACCGGTCCGAGGCCAAGATCACCGTGACGGACGTGCCGGACACCCCTGGCATGGCCGCCCGGATCTTCCGCACCGTCGCGGATGCCGAGATCAACATCGACATGGTGCTGCAGAACGTCGGCCGCACCTCGGCCAACCGCACCGACATCACGTTCACGCTCCCGCGGAGCGACGGTCCGCGGGCCGTCGCCGCCCTCTCGGCCGCGCAGCCGGAGATCGGGTTCGGTGAGGTGCTGCACGACGCCGAGGTCGGGAAGGTCTCGCTGGTCGGGGCCGGTATGCGTTCGCACCCGGGGGTGACCGCCACGTTCTGCGAGGCGCTCTCCAACGCCGGGATCAACATCGAGACCATGAACACTTCGGAGATCCGGATCTCCGTGCTCTGCCGGCCCGACCAGGTCGACACCGCGGTGAGCGCCCTGCACGCCGCGTTCGAGCTCGGCGGTGCCGAGCAGGCCGTTGTGCACGCCGGAACGGGACGGTGACACCGATGACCGACGAATTCGCCCATGAGCAGCACGGCCGCCACGAGCACGGGCGCCACGAGCGGGGCCCGGTGCTCGCGCTCGTCGGTGCTACCGGCGCCGTGGGCACCACCATGATCGAGATCATCGATGCTCGCCCGGACGTGCCGTGGTCGGACATCCGGCTCGTCGCGTCCCCCCGCTCGGCGGGCAAGGTGCTGCGGGTGCGCGGCGTGGACACCACCGTGCAGGCGCTCGCACCCGAGGTGTTCGACGGTGTGGACGTCGCGCTCTTCGACGTCCCCGACGAGGTCAGCGCGCAGTGGGCCCCGATCGCCGCCGAGCGCGGCGCGGTGGCCGTGGACAACTCGGGCGCCTTCCGGATGGACCCGGACGTACCGCTCGTGGTGCCGGAGGTGAACGCCGAGAAGGCCGCCGAGCGGCCGAAGGGGATCATCGCCAACCCCAACTGCACCACGCTGTCGATGATGGCCGCGATGGGCGCGCTGCACCGCGAGTTCGGCCTGGAGGCCCTGGTCGTGGCCTCCTACCAGGCGGCATCGGGCGCAGGCCAGGGCGGCATCGACCGGCTGTACGCGGAGCTGTCCGCCGTGGCCGGCCGGCAGGTCGGGGTGCAGGGCGGCGACGTCGCGGCGGCGCTGGCCGCGGCCGGCCTCGACGCGGCGGCCTCGCCGTTCCCGGCACCCCTCGCGCTCAACGTCGTCCCGTGGGCGGGGTCGCTCAAGGACGACGGCTGGTCTTCCGAGGAGCTCAAGGTCCGCAACGAGGCCCGCAAGATCCTCGGCATCCCGGATCTCAAGGTCTCCGCCACGTGCGTGCGCGTCCCGGTGGTCACCACGCACTCGCTCGCGGTGCACGCCATGTTCTCCCGCGAGGTGCCGGTGGAGGCAGCCCGCAAGGTGCTCGCCGAGCAGCCCTCGATCGTCCTGCGCGACGACGCCGCCGCGGGCGAGTTCCCCACGCCGGCCGAGGCCGTGGGCAGCGACCCCACCTGGGTCGGGCGGATCCGGCAGGCGCTGGACTTCCCCAACACGCTCGAGCTGTTCGTGTGCGGCGACAACCTGCGCAAGGGCGCCGCGCTGAACACCTACGAGATCGCGGAGACGGTGGCGATCAGCCTCTGACGGCATCCGACGACGGCGCGACGACGGCGCGCTCCCCGGCCGGGGAGCGCGCCGTTCCCGTCAGCCGGGTAGTCGGAGCGTGGTCAGGATGGCGCGGTGGTCGCTGCCGGCGATGTCGTGCACGTCGAACGTCTCGGCGTTGATGCCCTCGGTGGCGAAGACGTGGTCGATCTGCGGGCCGAAGTTCCGCAGGCGCGGGTTCGGCCCCCACGTGGGGATCAGGCCGGCGCCGCGCTGGGCCGCCGCGTCCTCGCAGCCCGCGGTGCCGGCGCGCAGCGCGGAGTGGTCGAGGGTGGCGTTGAAGTCGCCCGCCACCACCACCGGCGCGGCACCGGCACACCACTGGGAGAGCAACGCCAGGTCGTCGTTCCACCGGGGCACGGAACCGGGGACCGGCGCCACGGAGTGGAACACCACGAAGCGCAGCGTGTCGAGCTCGCCGCCTCGCACCTCGATGTAGGGGAACGCGGACGTCTCGTCGCCGATCCGCACCTCGACGTCCCCCAGCTGTTCCGAGAGGACGGCGGTGACCTCCTCGACGTCGTCGTCTTCGTCGTCGTCGGCGGAGACGTACAGCCGGTAGCCCAGCGGCTCCACCAGCGGGGCGAGCTTGCGGGCGAATCCGGGGCCGGACTCGCTGAGCGCCACCGCATCCGGCTGCTCCGCCTCGATCAGCGCGGCGAGCGCGTCGGCGTCGGCTTCGCCCTCGAAGGTGTTGAACGCCAGCACCCCGAAGGGGGATCCGTGCACCGGCTCGCTGTCCGCCAGCGCCCGGGGGAGCACCATGCTGCCGCCGATGAGCAGAACCGCCAGCCCGCCGGCGAGGAACGGCCACGCCCGGCGCTCGAAGATCAGTACCACGAGCAGCATCACCAGCAGCACGGCGACGCCGCAGAGGATCCACGGCCGGATCGACACGAGCTGCACGAACGGGCTGTGCCGGTCGAGCCCGAACAGCAGGTCCGGCACTGCCGGCAACGCCACGACCATCGTGAACACGCCCGCGGCCACGTACCGGAAGGTGCCGCTGCGGCGCCGGGCCTCGCGCGGCGGCGGGGCCGGCGGGAAGGCGGGGGTGAACCGGTCCGGGGGTGCGGTCATTGGGGTGAAGTCTTCCCTAGATCGGTTGAGAACCCGCTGAGGGGGTGGCGCACGCCTCCCCCCGCGTGCGGCCGAGCAGCCAGACCAGGACGGCGGCTCCGAGCCCGGTGCACCCGACGGTGAGAACGGCGACGGCGGGCGATGCGACGTCGACGAGGAGCCCGGCGAGCGGTGTGGCGACCGTGGCGCCGAGGGTGATGGCGGAGCCGTGCAGGCCCGTGACCAGCCCGCGCACGTGCTCCGGTGCCAGCGCGCTGACCGTCTCGGCACTTGCCGCCATCGACGGCGCGATCAGCAGCCCGACGGGGACGAGCAGCACGGCGTAGGACCACCACGACCCGGCCAGCGCGACCGGCAGGGCGGCCGCCCCGAGGCAGCCGACGAGCAGGGGGAGCGGACGGGAGCTCCGGGCGGCGCCGTACACGAACCCGCCCACGAGCGATGCCACGCACCACACCGCGTTGACGAGCGGGATCCAGGCGGCGTTCCCGCCGAGCTGCAGGCCAGCGATCATCGACAGCTCGGTGCCGAAGATGACGGTGACCCCCGCCGTGGTGGCCAGCAGCGCCCCGAGCAGGCGCAGGTCGAACCACTGCCGCACGGGCGGCGGTGGCCCGCTGCCTGCGCTGTCCGCCGCGCGGGTGGGCGGGTTCAGCAGCACGAGTGCCCCGCCCGCCACGAGCCAGCCCGCCCCGAGCACCCACATCGCAGCGGTGGAGGATGCCTGCAACGCCAGGAGCGCGCCGACCGCGGGCCCGACCATGTAGGACAGTTCGACCGACATCGAGTCGAGCGCGAACGCGGGACGCCTGCGCTCCTCCGGCACGAGCACGGCCAGCGACTGCCGGGTGACGGAGTAGACCGGCACGCCGAGCAGCCCGCCGAGCAGGGCGGACGCCAGCAGCGCCGGGTATGGCAGCAGGGGCGCGACGCCCCAGAACACCGCCTGGACCGACAGCGTGAGCGCCAGCATCGTGCGCAACCCGCGCCGGTCGACCAGCCTGCCGAGCAGCGGAGCGCCGATCGCCATGCCGACGGTGGCCGCAGCGCCGACCACCCCGGCGGCCGCGTAACCCTCGTCGAGGGTGAGCACCACGTGCAGCGTGAGCGTGATGGCCCCGGCGGACGCCGGCAGGCGCGCGAGGAACGCGACCGCGGTGACGGCGCCGACGCCGGGAAGGGCGAGGATGGCGCGGTAGGCGTTCAGGCCCGGGCCGGCGTCCACGTCACGTGCCCATGGTGCTCCGGGCGACCGGCGGAACTCGACGGGATTCCCGGTCAGCAGGGCGGCTCGATCACGCTCCCGGAGGGGAGGGCGGCACGTTCCACTTCCGTGAACGGGCGGTTGGAGAACGTGCAGAGGTGGTCGACCCACTGCTGGGCCGTGAGCGCCATCCGGAACGGGAGTGGCGCGCGGTACTGACCACCGGACCCGGGGATCTTCATCCACATCCCGTCGATCGCGCTCGCCTCGTCGTGGCCGTAGTTGAGGTGGACCGTCCCGTTGTTCTCTCCGGTTTCCACGTTCCAGAACGTGTGCACCAGGTCGTCGCCCTGGCTGTTGCCCGTCACGGCCCGCCCGTCGGCGGTGAACCCGATCGGCAGCTGGAAACCGGGTGCCGGCAACGGCTTGCCGACGAGCTCCAGACGGTCGAGATCCCACACCTCCTGGACGCCGACCTGGGTTGAGACGAGCAGCCGCCTGCCGTCGGCATCGGGGGCGAACCAGACCGGGAGCCTGCCGGCGAGGTGCGGCAACGCCGCGATCCGTTCTCCGAGCGCCACGTCCCACAGCTCGATGGTGCTGTCCTGCCCGAGGAGGATGACCTCGGTCGGATGGTCGCCGCCCCGTGCCGAGAAGACGACGGACTGCCGCCCCGCGAACCAGTCGCGCGCAGCCGGCGTCGTGGCGAGATCGATCGGGGTTCCGATCGGCGCGCCGGTCGCTCGATCCCAGGCGGCCAGCACGCCGTCGCCGAGGGTGAAGACGCGTCCGCCCGCGGCGGCGACCGCGACCGTTCGCACGGGCTCGCCCGGTCGCCGGGGCACCGGCGTGCGGAGCGTGGCTGCCAGCGAGGGCAGCTCGTACTCCGACAGCACCAACCCGTCCTGAGGGGTGCCGGCGAGGATGCTCAAGCGGTCCGCCACGGTGCTGGTGGCACTCGCAGGTGGGGCGATCGGATCCAGTCGACCGACCGGCGATGTCGTCGCCGGGTCGAAGGTGGCGGCGCCCTGCTGCGCATCGGTGGCGACCAGCGTGCGTCCGTCGTCGCTCAGCGTCAGGCGAGGTGGGGTCGCGCCCAGTGACGCGTACGGGTTGGGCTCGGCGCGCATCCGCAGGATCGACGTGCTACGGGGGATGAGGACCGTGCGGGTGCCGTCCGGACCCGGGAGGACGACCATCCGGCTGCCGATCTCGGATGACGCGGTGGGATCCGGCGGGACGGTCACCTCGAAGACGGTGCCGTCGTCGAGGTCGCTGATGCGGGCGACGTCGTAGTCACCGGGCGGGCCCATGCGCTCGGCGACGTAGGTGCCCTCACCCAGCGTCCCGCTCTGGCTGAAGCGGCCGCAGTCCGCGGCGACGAGCGGCACCCTTCGCAACTCCTCGCCGCCGATGAGATCGCGGACCACTGCGTGGGAACGACCGTTCGCGTCGATCTCGCAGGTCGCCACCCGGCCAGGGTCGAGGGGCAGGGACGCTCCCGGGAACGAGCCGAGCTCAGCGCCATCACCGAGCCGTCGCACGACGAGACGCGACTCGGGCCGGTCCGGATCGCCGGTTCGCAGGACGACGGATCCGCCGTCGGGTGTGAGCCCGAGGCCCGTGACGCCACGTTCGGGCACGGGCGTGCCGTCGTGCGGCGCGGCGCGGCCCGCGGCCGCGTCCCAGATTCGCAGGCGGTTGCCGCCGCTGCCGTCGGCCTCCAGCCAGCCGACGAGGTCGGCGGTGAGCGCGACGGCCTGCTCGATAGGGGCATCGCCCGCAGGGCTCGAGAGAACCTGTGGTCCGCCGCCGGTCGTGAGGTCCCACAGCAGCACCCGGTTCTGCCCTGCGACGGCAACGACCCGCCGGGCGTTCCCGCTGAGATTGACCGGACGGAGGTCCGGGGGCGCCCCGGGCAGCAGCTGGCGGTGGACCGGGCCGAGTGGCAGGCCGCTGAGCACGACGGGGGCGCTGTTCTCGATGAGCAACGCCGTGCGGCCGTCCCGGGACACGTTGAACGGGAGTATCGGCTCGGTCGCCACTCCGGCGAGCACGCCCTCGACGGACCGCATCGCCACGTACTCGTGCAGCAGGGACGTGCGCACCGAGGCGTTCTCCGGGTCGAGCCGCCATCCGGCGAGCGCGAGTTGGGTGGCGGCGACCGGGTCGTTGGGCGCGATCCGCAGCGACGTCTGGGCGATCAGCTCGGCGTTCGCGAGATCGAGCTGATCTCCGAGTGCGTTCCCACGGTCGATGGCCACGACCGCCAGGAAGCCGGCGGCGAGCGTGATCACCGCCAGCACCGCCGTGACGACCCGCCACCGCCGCACCTCGCGGCGCTGCCGTGTCCGGCTCTGCTGCACGAACTCGACGTCGGCGGCGGGTACGTCCGCCGCCCGGGCCGGCAGCCGGTCGAGCGCGGTGGCGAGCGCGGCGCCGCGCAGCAGGGCGCCGTCGTCGCGCCCGGCCTCCTCCCAGCGCTCACGCTGCAGGCCGACCTGGTCCCGCCAGGCGAGGAAGTCCCGGTCGTCGGTGAGCCAGTCGCGCAGCCGGGGCCAGTGCGCGATCAGGGCCTGGTGGGCGAGCTGGATGCGCTCCTGCCCGTCCGGGGCCCGTTCGACGACCACGAGCCGGCCCGCGGCGAGGCGCAGCACGAGCGGGCGCAGGTCGGCGGGCACCTCGTCCCAGCGCACCGGCCTGCGGACGAAATTGCCGTCGCGGTCCGGCCCGGCCAGCGCGGTGAACAGCCGGCGCAGGCGGTCCGCGTCGGCCGCGTCGAAGCCGGCGACCACGGCCTCGGCGTGCGTGGCGACCACCCCGGCGACCCCGCCCGCCTCCTCGTACGCGCGGAGCGTGAGGTACCCGCCCTCGCGCCGCGCCCACAGCTCGGTGAGCAGCGACTCCACCAGCGGCAGCCGGCCGGGCTCCGCCGCGGCGTCGTCGAGGATGCGGTCGACGAGCCCCGCCTCGAACGACAGCCCCGGCGCGCGCTCGGCCGGTGCCACGATCGCCTTGCGGAGCTGGCGACGGTCCATCGGCGGCAGCAGCACGGTGCCGGAGCCGAGCAGGCCCGCGAGCTCGGGCACGAGGATGTCGTCGAGCGTGGCCGACCGCAGGGTGAGCACGGCGTGCACGCCGTCGCTCTCGCGCACCAGCTCACCGATCCGTTCCAGCAGCTCCGTCGCGGCGTCCGGGTCGGTGGCGGCGAGCTCCTCGAACTGGTCGACGACGAGGACATGGCGCACATGCGGACGGGCGGGAACGACCTCGTCCACCAGCTCCGCGGCCGGGAGTCCCGGCAGCGGTCGCAGCTCGGTGACCTGCACGCCCTCCGCGCGCAGCCGGGGCAGCAGGCCGGCGCGCACCAGCGACGACTTGCCGGCGCCGGACGGTCCGGCGACCGCCACCAGCGGCCGGTGGCCGACGGCGTCGACGAGGCGGTCGATGTCGTCGTCGCGGCCGAAGAAGAAGCTCGCGTGCTCCTCGCCGAACGGCTCGAGGCCGCGGTACGGGCACGGCAGGAGCTCCGGGTCGACGCCGAGCACCAGGTCGATCGGGATGAGGTAGGCGGTGGTGGTGCCGCCGAGGTCGGTGGCCACCGTCATGCCCACGACCGCGCCCGACGTCTCGTCCCACACGGGCGAGCCACTGAAGCCCTCCACGATCGGCTGCTCGCCCGCGGTGCCCTGCATCTGGAACCACCGCGTGCCCTGCCGGCCGCGGAACCGGCCCGTGGCCCACACCCCGTCGGCCATCCCGGCGGGGAAACCCAGCACCCGGAACGGGTGGTCCCACAGCTGGTCGACGCGGCGCAGCGGGGGCATCCGCGCGCCTTCGGGGAGCGGATCCCGCAGGCGCAGGACGGCGATGTCGCCGGTGCCCACCGGGTCGATCGGGATCCACCGCGCGACCTCCGCGCTGACTCGCACAGGCTCGTCCGCACCGGCCTCGAACAGCAGGGGGAGGTCCAGCTCCACTCGCCCTGAGGGGGGTGTGGCGTCGTACGGGTCGCCGCGAACGCCCGCGGCGACGACGTGGGCGCACGTGGCCACCAGATCCGGCCCGATGACGAATCCCGCGCCGACCGGCTCGCCGGCCCCGTCGAGGATCCGCACGACGACGCGCGCCGGCACGGCCTGGTCCCGCTGTGTCGTCGTCACCTACCCCCCGATCATGACGGGCGGAGTGTAGCCGTGGCCGGTAGTGATCCACGTCACTTCGGGGCAACGCCCGGTCCGTCTGCCGGGTCCATCCGAATGCCGGCCGGTCCGGGGGGATGTGAGGGCCGGCCGGCGCCCCGCTCGACCAGGAGGGAACGGATGACGACCACGACCGTGCGGAAGGGCCGGGCCGCGCTCGCCGGCTGCATCGCGGGAATCGCGCTCCTCACGGCGTGCGGTGGCGGGGACGCCGGCGGGGGGAGCAGTCCGCTCGCCTCCCGGGCGCCGGCCGATGTCGCCCGCGAGGCGCCGGACATCACCCGCGCCGCCGGGACGTCCCGCTACGTCGCCGAGATGACCTACTCGACCACGGGTGGCCCGCTCGGAGACGAGACGTGGACGTCGAGCGGCACCGGCACCTACGACTACGCCCACCAGATCGGCGACGGCAGGTTCACCACCGACGACGCCCGGTTCCCCGTTCCGCCCCAGGAGACGGTGTTCCGCAACAACGTGCTGTACCAGCGGGACGTCGGGGCGAGCCGGTGGCAGAAGATCGACTTCTCGCAGCTGGTGAACACGCCGGTCGGCCAGCACGACCCCAGCGAGCAGCTGGACCTGCTGCGCGGGGTGTCCGAGGACGTGCGCGAGGCCGGCACCGCCGAGGTGCGGGGCGACGAGGTGACCCGGTACGCGATCACCATCGACCCCCAGCGGCTCGCCACCGCGAGCGGTGTCGTGGTCGACGGTGGCCTGGTCCAGGCCGCGCTGCAGGCGGCGGGCCCGATGCCCGGCCAGGTGTTCGTCGACTCCGACGGCCGCGTCCGGCGGCTGGAGGTGAGCATGGAGTCGAACGGCGCGGACCTCGCGGCGGCGCCGGAGATGAGCCGGATGCTCGGGGACAACCCCGAGCTCCAGAAGATGCTGCAGGACCGGCGGACCACCTCGCAGATCAGCGTCGAGTACTTCGACTTCGGGATCCCGGTGACGGCGCAGGAACCCGACCCGTCGCAGGTCGACAGCGGTCCCGCGATCCCCCGGGTGCCGGGCGTCCCCGATCTCCCCGGGAACTAGCGCGGCGCCGGACCGGTGGTGCCCCGGACCACCAGCTCCGTCGGCACGGTCACGGAGGGCAGCGGGCCATCCGGGTCGTGCAGCGCGGCGAGGATCATCTCGGCCGCCAGCACCCCCTGCGCGACGACCGGCTGGGCGACGGTCGTGAGATCGAGCAGCTCGGCCATCTCGTGGTCGTCGATCCCGATCACCGACAGGTCCTGCGGCACCCCGACGCCGGCGTGGCGGGCGGCCTGGACGGCGCCCATCGCCATCTCGTCGGACGCGGCGAAGAGCGCGGTCGGCGGGTCCGCCATCCGCAGCAGCCGGGTCGCCGCGGCGTGGCCCCCGCTCACCGTGAACCCGCCGACGGCTTCGAGCTCGGGGTGGCCGGGCAGACCGGCGGCCGCGAGCTCGGCGCGGTACCCCACCCGGCGTGCGCCGGGCATGGCCGTCTGCAGCGGGTCGTCGCCGCCGATGAACCCGATCCGCCGGTGGCCGAGGTCGAGCAGGTGGCGCACGGCACACCGCGCGGCGGCCTCGTCGTCGATGCGCACGCTCGCCCAGCCCGGGACCTTCGCGCCCACGATCGCCACCGGCCCGCCGAGCGCGGAGAGCGCGGCGACCTCCTCGGCGGTCGGGTGCAGGCCCAGCACCAGCACCGCGTCGACGCGCTTGCTCAGCAGCGTGCCGGAGAACGCGCGGCGCCGCTCCTGGGCGTCGGTGCCGAGGCTGTAGAGCAGCAGGTCGTAGCCCGCCTTGCGGAGCCGCTCCTCGGCGCTGTGCACGATCGCCGCGAAGTACCAGCGGTTGACGAACGGCGCGACCACGCCGACCGCGTTCGTCTGGCCGCTCGCGAGGCTCGCCGCGCTGGGCGACGCCACGTACCGCAGTTCGGCTGCGGCCGCGAGCACGCGCTGCCGGGTGGCCTCGGAGACCCGGGGCAACCCGTGCAGCGCGCGCGAGACCGTGGCGATGGAGACGCCCGCTGCCTCCGCGACGTCCCTGATCGTGCTCACGGCGGGCCTGCTCCCCGGTCAGCCCTTGACGCTGCCGGCGAGCAGGCCGCGGACGAAGTAGCGCTGCAGGGCGACGAAGACGACCAGCGGGACGATGATCGCGACGAAGGCGCCCGGCGCGAGCAGGTACCAGTTGGACCCGCGGTCGCCGACCAGGTTGGCGAGGCGGACGGTCAGCGGGGCCACGTCGAGCGTGCCGCCGGCGAAGACGAGCGCGACGAGCAGGTCGTTCCAGACCCAGAGGAACTGGAAGACCGCGAACGCGGCGATCGCGGGTTTCATCAGCGGCACCATGATCGTCGTGAAGATCCTGACGTGGCCCGCGCCGTCCACGCGCGCCGCCTCCACCAGCTCCGCCGGGATCTCCCGCATCGAGTTGTGCAGCAGGAAGGTCGCGAGCGGCAGCGCGAAGGTGGAGTGCGCGATCCAGACCGTCCAGAACGTGCCGTTCAGCCCGGTGCCGACGAAGATCTCCAGCAGTGGCAGCAGTGCGACCTGCAGCGGCACGATCTGCAGGGCGAAGATCGCCACGAACAGCGTGTCGCGCATCGGGAACCTCGTCCAGGCGAACCCGTACGCGGCCATCGTGGCCAGGGTGATCGGGATCGCCACGGAGGGGAGCGTGATCAGGATCGAGTTGGCGAAGAAGCCGACGAGCGGCTGGTTCCCGCCGAACAGCACCTCGGCGTAGTTGTCGAAGGTGATGGCCGGGTTCGCGAAGAAGGTCCACCACCCGGTGCGCTGCACGTCGCGCTCGGGGCGCAACGAGGACAGGAACAGCCCGAACGTCGGGATGGTCCACAGCACGGCGATGACGATCGCGGCGAGCGACGCCCACGGGGAGGTGAGGCCCTTCTTCGCCGCCGCCGAGCGGGAGGTCGCCGCGTGGACGAGCCCCGTCCCGGTGTCACCGGTGGCGTCCAGGACGGTCATCGCGCGTCCACCTTCCGCATCTGCCGCACGTTGTAGACGACGATCGGGACCACCAGGAGGAACAGGATCATCGCGAGCGCCGAACCCATGCCCAGGTCGGACAGGCGGAAGCTCTGCACGTAGAACTCGTTCGCGACGACGCTCGTGCCGAACTGGCCGCCGGTCATCGTGCGGACGATGTCGAAGACCTTCAGCACCGCGATGCTGATCGCGGTGACCACGACGACCACGGCGGGCCGGATGCTCGGCAGCGTGATGTAGAAGAACAGCCGCAGGCCACCGACCCCGTCCAGCCGGGCCGCCTCGACGATGTCGCTCGGGATCGCCTTGATCGCGGCCGAGAGCACGGTCATCGCGAAGCCGGCCTGGATCCAGATCATCACGATGATCAGGAGCAGGTTGTTCCACGGCTCGGCGAGGATGAAGTTCACCGGCTCGAAGCCCAGCCACACGAGGAACTGGTTCAGCAGGCCGATCTGCTGGATGTTCTGCTGGTCGGGGCGGTACTCGTACACGAACTTCCAGATGATCGCCGCGCCGACGAACGAGATCGCCATCGGCAGGAAGATCAGGGCCTTCGCGAACGCCTCGAAGCGGGTGCGGTCCACCAGCACCGCGTAGACCAGCCCGATCGCCGTCGAGAGGATCGGCGTGATCACCACCCAGAGCAGCGTGTTGCGCAGCACGATCACGAGGTCGGGCTGGGTGAAGATCCGGATGTAGTTGTCCAGCCCGACGAAGCTCGCGCTTCCGGCGTCGAGGACGGACTGCACCGCCGTGCGAGCCGCCGGGTAGAGCAGCCCGACGAGCAGGAGCAGCAGCGCGGGGGCGGTGAACGCGATGCCGGAGACCAGGTCGGCGCGGCGTCCCCTCGCGCGGTCGGCGACGAGCAGGACCACGCCCATCACGGCGGCGAAGACGACCACCGCGACCAGCAGTTGCAGCAGTTTGTCGAGCAGGGTCAAGCCGGCTCACCTTCCGGGATCGCTCGCGGCCGAATGATCTCGGCACGCCGGGGGAGGCGCCGGGACGGACGGATCGCGCCCGTCCCGGCGCCGGGACACCGACGTCGGGCCTCCTACGAGGAGGCCGGCCAGGAATGCTCGATGAAGTTCAGCGTTTCCGTGGTGCTCTTGCCGGTGATCCAGTCGGTCATGCCACGCCAGAACGAGGCGGAGCCCACGGCTGCCGGCATCAGGTCGGAACCGTCGAACCGGAACGTCTTGGACTGGTCCTGCAGGATCTCGGCCGAGAGCTTGTCGATCGGGTTGGAGAGGTTGTTCGGGTCGAGCCCCGTGTTGGCGCTGATCCAGCCGCTCTGACCGAGATCGCTACCGGCCTTCGCCTTCGCGTTGGCCCACTCCGGCGAGGACAGGTACGCCTGGAACGCCTGCACCTCCGGCCGGTCGGAGAACGCGACGACGAACTCCGAGCCCACGAGGATGGTCTGCGGCGCGGTCGGGTTGATCGGCGGCAGCTCGAACGCGAAGGCCTGGCCGTTCTCCGAGATGTCGGTGCCCTCGGGGAAGTTGGCCGCGTAGAAGTTGGCCTGGCGGTGCATGTAGCAGGTGCCGTCGAGGATCGGCAGGCCGCCGTCCTGGAACGTCGTGGTGGCGATCGAGGACACGTCGCCGAGGCCGCCGTTGACGTACTCCGGGTTCTTCAGGATGGAGCCGACGCGGTCGAGCGCCTTCGCCACGCGCGGGTCGTTGAACGGGATGGCGTGCGAGACCCACTGGTCGTAGACCTCGGGCCCGTTCTCGCGCAGCATCACGTCCTCGAGCCAGTCGGTGAGCGGCCACCCCGTGGCGTCGCCGGAGCCGATGCCGGCGCACCACGGCTTGCCGCCGTCGGCCACGATGCGGTTCGAGAGCGCCACCATCTCCTCCCACGTCTTGGGGACGGTGTAGCCCTTCTCCGCGAACGCCTGCGGCGAGTACCAGACGTAGGACTTCACGTTCGAACCGAGCGGGGCGCCGTACAGGGTTCCGTCGACGCTGCCGGCGGACTTGAAGGTCTCCGAGTAGTACTGGTCGACGTTCGCCACCACGGCCTGCGGGGCGGGCTTCACGGCGCCGGGGCTCTGCGTGACCAGCGTGTTGATCATGCCGGGCTGGGGGACGTACGCGATGTCGGGCGGAGAACCCGCCTGGACGCGCACCGGCAGCTGCGCCTCGAACTCCTTCGAGCCCTCGTAGACGATCTGCGTGCCCGTGCACTCCTCGAACTGCTTGTACGAGTCGATGTGCGGCTGGTCCTCGGGTGCGACGATCGAGGTGTAGATCGTGACCCTGGTGCCGGACAGGTCGCCGTACTGAGAGAACGCGGCGCAGTCCTCTCTCGAGGAGGCGCCGTTCCCTCCGCCACCCGCGACGTTGCTGCCGCTGCATCCGGCGAGCACGAGGCTGAGGCCCAGCGCGGCGCCGACGACGGCCGTGCCGCGCGATGGTCTCCGCAGGATCGATCCGGACTTGGGGGCTGGCATCGCACCCTCCGCGTCGATGGGGACGGAGCGGGCAGGCCGCCCGCTCCGCGTGAGAACCGCGCAATGGAAGCGTTTACGCACAGAGCCGGGCAACAGGGCGCGGTAACGATGCCGTAACTCCAACGGTTCGTAGCCGATCACTCACGGTCCGTGTTGGGGCTTCTCCTGGAGTGCACTGCCATGGCAGGCTGCAAGCGCTTTACTCCCTCTCACTCGGATCGTCCGGCACGTTCCTGCCGGTGGAAGGAGCACAGCATGGCTGCTGTGACCTATGACAAGGCGACCCGCATCTACCCCGGGTCCACCAAGCCCGCGGTCGACTCGCTCGACCTGGAGGTCGCCGACGGGGAGTTCCTCGTCCTGGTCGGACCGTCCGGATGCGGCAAGTCCACCTCGCTGCGGATGCTCGCGGGGCTCGAGGACATCGACCAGGGATCCATCCACATCGGCGGCCGTGACGTCACCCGGGTCCCCCCGAAGGACCGCGACATCGCGATGGTCTTCCAGAACTACGCGCTCTACCCGCACATGACCGTCGCGGAGAACATGGGCTTCGCGCTCAAGATCGCCGGGAAGCCGAAGTCGGAGATCCAGCAGCGGGTCCAGGAGGCGGCGAAGATCCTCGACCTCGAGGACTACCTCGAGCGTCGTCCGAAGGCGCTGTCCGGTGGTCAGCGCCAGCGCGTCGCGATGGGCCGGGCGATCGTCCGCCAGCCGCAGGTGTTCTGCATGGACGAGCCGCTGTCCAACCTGGACGCCAAGCTGCGCGTCTCCACCCGCACCCAGATCGCCTCGCTGCAGCGCCGGCTCGGCATCACCACGGTCTACGTCACGCACGACCAGACCGAGGCGATGACGATGGGCGACCGCGTCGCCGTGCTGAAGGACGGGCTCCTGCAGCAGGTCGACACCCCGCGGGCCATGTACGACAAGCCGGCCAACGTCTTCGTCGCCGGGTTCATCGGCTCGCCGGCGATGAACCTGCTCCAGGTCGACCTCGACGGGGACACCCTGCACTTCGGCGGAGCCGACGTGAACATCCCGCGCTCGGCGGTCGAGGAGGTCGGCTCCACCCGCACCATCACCGTCGGCGTGCGCCCGGAGGACATGGAGCTCGTCAGCGCCGGGGCCGGGCTGGCCACCGAGGTGGACGTCGTCGAGGAGCTCGGCGCCGACGCCTACGTCTACGGCTCCACCGAGGTCGGCGGCGAGCGGCACTCGGTCATCGCGCGCGTTGACGGCCGCACCCCGCCCGACAAGGGCTCGGTGCTGCACTTCGCGCCGCGCCAGGGTCACCTGCACCTGTTCGCGGGCGACACCGGTGAGCGCATCGAGGCCTGATCGCTCGTAGTACGACGGCCGCAGCCCCGGGAGAGGATCCCGGGGCTGCGGTGTCTCAGCCGACGGGAGTGGGCAGCGGGGCCCGCAACCGCACCTCGGTTCCGAGGATCTCGGCCGCCGGGCGCAATCCCGCCCGGCGCAGCAGCCGCGTGATGCCGACGTCGTCCGGGCGGGCGCAGCCGACGAGCTCGGCGAGCCCCAGCTCCGCGGCCACCTCCGCGAGGCGCCGCAGCAGCGCCGTGCCGAGCCCGCGGCCCTGCCACCCGTCCTCCACCAGCACGGCGGCCCTGGCCGCTCCGGGGACGTCCGGCTCCGGGTCGAGGTTGGCGATGCCGACCGCGCTGCCGCCGTCGGCGGTGACGGCCAGCGCGGCGTGCAGGGCGGTGGGGGAGGCGGACGGGCCGAGCAACGCGGCCAGCTCCTCGGGCTGCAGCCGGGGCGCGGGGTCGAGGTAGCGGGAGCGCCGCGACGCCGGGGAGCAGCGGGCGTGCAGCGCGGCCACCAGCGGGCCGTCGGCGGGTTCCGCCGCCCGTAGCCGCACCTCCGAGCCGTCGCGCAGCAGCAGCCCGCGGTCCACGCCCGTGCTGCGCACCGGGGCCCGCATCGCCAGCTGCGTGGCCAGCTCCAGCAGTGCAGCGGCCCGGGAGAGCTCGGTGGCGGTGAACGGCCAGGGCCGCCCGACCTGGATCTGCTGGGTGCCGCCGCGCAGCGTGTGGACGTGCCCGGACGGCGGCGCGGCCGGGTCGACCAGGCGGGCCCGCAGCATCGTGGCCACCGCGCTCGGTGCGCTGCCCGGGTCGGCCGCCACCATCCGCGCGAGCGCCAGCGCGGTGGTGGCCGGGTCGGACAGCTCCGTGGCGTCGGCCCGCACCAGCAGCGTGCAGGGGATGGCGGCGGCCTCGACCGCGTCGACCAGCCCGGCGGGTTCCACGTGGTCGGGCACCTGCACGATCAGCTCGTCGGTGACCGAGCCGTCGTCGGCAGGCTCCCCGACCACGTGCAGGGACAGGATGTTGCAGCCGGCCCCGCCGACGGCGGTGGCCAGCCCGCCGAGCCGGCCGGGCTGGTCCGCGAGCTCGACGTGCATCCGCCACAGTGCCACGACCCCCAGCTTGCCCCTGCGTTGTTTCCGACCCGCTACCGCTGCGTGACGGCTCGGCGCCGGCCGGGTGATCAGGCGAGGGCCCGCCGCGCGAAGTCGATCTCCGTGGCCACGTGCCGGAGCGTCTCCTCCACCACGAGGCTCCCGTGGCCGGCGTCGAAGCGGCTCACCTCGTACCGGACGTCGCCGCGGGCGGCGAGGGCGTCCAGGTAGTTGTCCACCTGCCGGATGGGGCAGCGCGGGTCGTTCTCGCCCGCGAGCACGAGCACCGGCACGCGCACGCGGTCGACGTAGGTGAGCGGCGACGCGTCCCGGTACGCCTCCGGCCGCTCGGCGGGAGATCCGCCGAAGAGCGCGCGGTCGAACGCCCGCAGCTGCTCCATCTCGTCGGCGTAGGCGGTGAGGTAGTCGGCCACCGGCACTCCGGCGAGCGCTGCGGCCCACCGATCCGGCTGGGTGCCGACGGCGAGCAGCGTGAGGTAGCCACCCCACGACCAGCCCTCCACCACGCAGCGCCCCGGGTCCACCAGGCCGTCGGCCACACAGCGGTCGTGCACCGCGGCGACGTCCTCCAGCTCGGTCAGCCCGGGCCGGCCCTCGATCGCGTCCCGCCATCCGGAGCCGTAGCCCGTCGAGCCGCGGTAGTTGATCTCGACGACGACGAACCCGGCGTCCACCCAGGCCGCCCGGGCCGGGCTGAACCGGTCCTCGTCGGCGGCGTGCGGGCCGCCGTGCAGCGCGAACACGGCCGGGGCCGGGCCCTCGACGCCGGTGGGCCGCGCGACGAGGGCGTGCACCCGCCCACCCGGGCCGTCCACCCACAGGTCCTGCACCGGCACCGAGCCCGGGGCGCGCTCTCCCGGCGGCGCGACGAGCACGCGGTCGGTGCCGTCCGGGTGCAGCGCCCGCACCGCCGACGGTTCGGCGGCCGACGAGCAGGTGTACTCGACAGTGCCGTCGGGCCGCACCTCGGCCGAGCCCACGCACCCGGGCGCCACCGGCAGCTCGGTCAGCTCGCCGGACCCCAGGTCGTAGCGGTACAGCCGGGTGCGGGCGGCGGCCGTGTGCCAGACGAGCAGCCGCCGCCCGTGCGGGTGGAAGTCGGCGTGGACCTCGCCGGGCAGGTCGAGGGAGATCTCGCGCTCGGTGTCGGCGAGCACGTCCCACAGCAGCAGCTCCTCGCGGCCGTGCCGCTCGTGCAGCAGCAGGAGCGTGCCGTCCCCGCGGATCGGGGCGAACACCAACGGGGTCAGGCCCTTTCCCGGCCCGTCCGACTTCTCGGCGACGAGGCCGCCGTCGGACACGCGCACGACCCGCACCGCGGGGTGCCGCGAGTCGCCGTGCTCGGAGTGGCTGATCGCGAGCAGCGTCTCGTCCTCCGAGAGCGCGCCGACCCCGGCGTCCTCCGCGTGCTGGTAGACGACCTCGGCGGGGCCGTCGCCGCGCCGCAGCCAGATCTTCGTGCCGTCGTCGGTGGACGTTCCGGCGGCCACCACCGCGCGCCCCACCTCCAGCCCCGCCGGGTAGCCGTCCTCCACGGCGGGGAGGGCGACCTCCGGCGCCGTGTCGACCGGCAGGCCGGCGAACGGTTCACGCACCCAGTGCCCGAACTCGTCGCCGTCGGTGTCGGCGAACCACCAGACCGACCCGCCGTCGGGCGGCAGCGTCGCGATGTGGGTGCCGCTGCGCCGGTCGGTGACCCGTCGGTGCTGGTCCGTGGCACGGTCCCACACGTACACCTCCGTGGTCCCGCTGGCGTTCGAGGTGTAGACGCAGCGGTCCGGCGCGTCGCGTGCCCAGGCCGGCCGCGACATCCGCGGCGCCGTGAACCGGGCGCGCCAGCGCTCCTCGCGCTCGTCATCGAAGAGTCGGTCCGGGACGGGGGCGACGGGGTGCTCGGTCACCCCCCGGATCATGCCCCAGCTACCCGCCGAGTTCGGTGACACTCGATCGGGTGACTTCTCTGCGATGATTCGTAGGTGAGCGAGCTTGGGAGCTCACCAGAAGACAGAGCTTGCGAGCTCACCGGAAGACACAGCAGCGTCGCGAGCGCGGCCGACGAGCGTCAGCGAGGAGGGGGCGTGAGCGAGCCGGTGCGACCCGAAGACATGCGCATCTCGGACGCAGAGCGGAACGAGGTGCAGGACCGGCTGCGGCGGGCCCACGACGTGGGCCAGCTGGACCTCGGTGAGTTCGACGAGCGGGTCAGGTCCGTCTGGGCGGCCCGCACGCGCGGCGAGCTCGCCCGCATCACCGCCGATCTCCCGGTGCCCCCGCCCGAGCGCGGGCACCGGACGGTCTTCTCCGACACCGGCGGTGGGGTCACGATGCGCGTCCTCACGATCGTCTGGGGCAGCCTCGCCGCCGTCAACTTCGTGGTGTGGGGGCTGATCGCGGTGAGCACCGGCCACTTCCTCTACCCGTGGTGGATCTGGGTGGCGGTGCCACCGGGTGTCGCGCTCGCGGTGCTCTACGTCGCCGGGATCGGCCGCCCGCCCCGCAGCGGCTGAGCGTCGCGTCGCCCGCTCACTCGTTCACGAAGAAGCAGAACGGGTGCCCCGCCGGGTCGAGGAGCACCCGCACGTTCTCCTGGGGCTGGAACTCGGCGAGCGTGGCGCCCGCGTCGAGCGCGTAGGCGACCGCGCCTTCGAGGTCCTGGACCTCGATGTCCAGGTGCAGCTGCATCTGCTGCCGCTCTCGTTCCGCCGGCCAGGCCGGGCGGGCGTAGAGCTCCTCGAGCTGGAACGACAGCCCCGGCCCGCCGCCGGGCGGGCGGAGCGTGACCCATTCCGGGTCGTCCTGCACCGCGGGCCAGCCGAAGAGCTGCTGGTAGAACGCCGCGAGTGCGCGGGGATCCGGGGTATCGAGCACGGTGGCGGACAGCGTGAGGGCGGGTCGCTCCATGCCGCGCAGTCTGCTCGAACGACCCGCCCTCGCGCAGGGAACGTGCTCACCCCGCGCGTCAGCCGGTTCTCCGCAGGAACTCGAGCGCCCGTCGCGTGACCAGTGCCGCGGCGGCCTCGTCGTAGTCGGGCGATGCGGGGTCGGTGAACAGGTGCCCGTCGCCCGGGTAGAGGAACAGCTCCGCCGCCTCGACGGCCCCGACGAGCTCCTGGGCCACGTGCACGTCGCCGAGCTCGTCGAGGGCCATCGTGTGGATCTGGAGCGGCACGCCCGCCGGCCACGAGCCACCGTAGAAGGAGAGGGGAACGCACCCGTGCAGGAGCAGTGCGCCCTTCGCGCCCGGCCGGGTCTGGACGATCATCTGTGCGGGCATCGCCCCGAGGGACATCCCGGCGGGGACGACCGTGGCGGGCAGCGCATCGACCGCGCGCCGGCCGCGTTCGACGATCGTGTCGAAGCCGACCTCCTCCGCGTGCCTGACGCCGGCGACCACCGAGGTGAAGGTGCGGCCCTCGAACAGGTCGGGCGTGTGCACGACGTGGCCGGCAGCGCGCAGGGTGTCGGCGAACGCGACGCAGCCGGGGGTCAGGCCCAGTGCGTGGTGGAACAGGACGACCTCGGCCACGCGGCCGGTGTCACTTCCGGTCCGCGATGCGCGTGATGATCGCCAGGATCGCGATGAGCAGCAGGACCGAGGGGAGGAAGATCGTGACCGTCCAGTAGTCGAGGATCCAGTCGTAGGGCGTGTCCATCTGCCATTCCTCCGCGAGGCAACCAGCCGGTCACTCCCGACGGTACCCGTCGATCTGCCCGTCGGCCGGGCCGGGGGAGCTTCGTGTCCGTGATGTGCTCGCCCGCTGTTCCTTCCTGAGGGCCGGCGTGAGCAGGCGGCGCGGGCCGCTACCCTGCTCGCCGAGCCGGTCGTCGCGGTTGCGCAGGAGGCACCGGTCCAGGGAGAGGCAGCCGCAGCCGATGCAGTCGGCCAGGCTGTTGCGCAGCCTCGTGAGCTGGTCGATGCGCGTGTCGAGCTCGGCGCACCACGCGGCGGACAGGCGGGCCCAGTCGTCCCGGTCCGGCGTGCGCCCGTCCGGCAGCGTGCCGAACGCGTCCTTGACCATCCGCAACGGGATGCCCACGCGCTGGGCCACGCGGATCACGGCGACGCGACGCAGCGTCTCCCGCGGGTAGCGGCGCTGGTTGCCGCTCGTGCGGCGGCTCGAGATGAGCCCCTTCTCCTCGTAGAAGTGCAGCGCGCTCACCGCGACACCCGAGCGGGCCGCGACCTGGCCGACGGTGAGCTCGGCGGGTGGGGTGCTGGTCACAGCGCGAGAATAGCTCCTTGACCTCAACCATGCCTGAGGTTTCACGCTCGGGCGGTGACCGATTCTGCCGCCATGCGCGGCGAGCGGGCCGGCGTGCGCGAGTGGACCGGCCTGGCCGTGCTCGCCCTCCCGGCCCTGCTCGCCTCCCTCGAACTGACCGTGACGCATCTCGCCCTGCCCGCGATCGCGGCCGATCTGGCCGCCAGCAGCACGCAGCTGCTCTGGATCGTCGACGTCTACGCGTTCCTGCTCGCCGCGGTCCTGATCCCCGTCGGCGCGGTCGGCGACCGCGTCGGCCGGCGCCGGGTCCTGCTGATCGGCTCGCTCGGCTACGGCGTTGCCTCCGTGCTCGCCGCGTACGCACCGGACCCCGCGCTGCTGATCGCCGCCCGGGCCCTGATGGGGGTCACCGGGGCGACGCTCATGCCGTCGACGCTGTCGCTCACCGCCGCGATGTTCCGCGACGCGCACCAGCGCGCCGTGGCGATCGGTGTGATCGTCGCCAGCGTCTCCGGCGGGACCGCCATCGGGCCGCTGGTGGGTGGCTGGCTGCTCGAGCGCTTCTGGTGGGGATCGGCGTTCCTCCTGGCCACGCCCGTGATGGCGGTGCTGCTGGTGGCGGGCCCGCTGCTGCTCCCCGAGCACCGCGCACCCCGGCGCGGCCGGCTGGATGTCGCGGGCGCCGTGCTGGTGTTGCTCGCCGTCCTCCCGGTCGTCTACGGGCTCAAGCAGGTCGCGGCCGACGGGCTCGACGTGGTGCCGGTCGGGGCGGTGGTCGTCGGGGCAGCGATGGCCGTGCTGTTCGTGCGCCGCCAGCGCCGACTGGCCGACCCGCTCGTCGACCTCGGGCTGTTCGCCGACCGCGCGTTCCGCACTGCGGCCGCCACCCTGACGTTCGGGATCTTCGTGCTGTGGGGCTCGAACTACGCCATCGCCCAGTACCTGCAGCTCGTGGCGGGACTGTCCCCGCTGCACGCGGGCCTGTGGACGGCCCCGTCGGCCGCGGGCGTGATCGCCGGCTCGCTGCTGGCCCCGCGGATCGCCCGGCGCGTCCCCGCGGTCGTCGTGATCGGGGTCGGGCTGATCGTCTCCGCGGTCGGGTACCTGGTGCTGGCCGCGGTCGCGCCGTCCGGCGACCTCGCGCACCTCGTGCTCGGCGCGATCGTCGTGTCCGCGGGCCTCGGGCCGATGATGGCGCTCGCCACGGACATGGTCGTCGGGTCCGCACCGGTGGAGCGAGCCGGCGCGGCCGCGGCGATCTCGTCGACGGCCCCCCAGATCGGCGGCGCGTTCGGTGTGGCCGTGCTCGGCAGCATCATCACGGCCGTCTACCGCGATGCGATGGCCACCGACGTCCCGGCCGGGGTACCCGACACCGCGGCCCACGCGGCGCGCGACAACCTCGGCACCGCCGCCGCGGCCGTCCGGCAGCTTCCCGCGTCGCTCGCCGATCCGCTGCTGGGTGCGGCGCGTGCCGGGTTCACATCGGGGTTCCACGTGACGTCGCTCGTCAGCGCGGTGCTGATGGTGCTCCTCGCGGTGCTGGTGCTCCGGCGTACCCACGGCTGACCCGGTCGCCGCTACCTTTGTCCCGTGGACACCACTGCCGTTCCCGTGCCGCGGGTCCTCGTGATCGGGCTCGACCCGTTCCGGGTGCCCGGGCCGTGGGACCCCACCCCGGTGGCCGACGCGGTCGCGGTCGGCATGGCGCGTTTCGCCGACGCAGGCGTCGAGGTGGAGAGCTGCTTCTTCGGACTCGACGGGAGCGACGACATCGAGGCGGTCGTCACCGAGGCGCTCGAGCGCCGGCCGTGGGAGGTGGTCGTCGTCGGCGGCGGCGTCCGCGAGCCGGAGGACCAGCTCGACCTGTTCGAACGCGTCATCAACCTCGTGCACCGGCTCGCACCCGGCGCCGCCATCGCCTTCAACAGCACGCCATCGGACACCTTCGACGCCGCGGCCCGCTGGCTGGGCCGACCGCGATCAGCACCGACGAAAGAGGCCCCACCGGGGTCCGCGTCAGTCCGGGTGCGCCCGCCATGCGGCGACCGTGGTGCCGATGAGGAGCCCGGCACCCCCTTCTGGGCCGAGCAGGAAGAAGACCCTGGCCAGACGCCTTGAGCAAGGTTTCCGACCAGGGTCCTCGTGATGTCGGGGTGACAGGATTTGAACCTGCGACCTCTTCGTCCCGAACGAAGCGCGCTACCAAGCTGCGCCACACCCCGATGGCCCGTGGGCCGCGGTCGAGTCTAGCCGACGTCCGCAGGCGCCGACGCAGGGGTGGTCCGGGCCGCGGAGGCCACCGACGGCCGGGGCACGAGGGTGAGCAGCGTGGCCTCCGGAGGGCAGGCGAAGCGGACCGGGGCGAAGGGCGATGTGCCGAGCCCGGCCGAGACGTGCAGCCACGTGTGGACCCCCCAGCGGGACGCGCCGCGGGCGCGGGAGCGGTCCAGCCCGCAGTTCGTGACGAGCGCGCCGACGCCGGGGACGCGCAGCTGCCCGCCGTGCGTGTGGCCCGCGACGACGAGGTCGTAGCCGTCAGCGGCGAACCGGTCGAGCACCCGCGGTTCGGGGGAGTGGGTGAGGCCGAGGCGCAGGGCGGCCTCGCGGTGGCCTGCGACGCGGTCGTAGCGGTCCAGGCCGAGGTGGGGGTCGTCCACCCCGGCCGCGGCGATGTCGAGGCCGTTCACGGTGAGGTCGACCCGGGCGTGCGTGGCGTCGTGCCACCCGCGCTCCAGCAGTGCCGCCCTCAGGTCGCGCCACGGCAGCGGCTCGCCGTGGCTGCGGCGGGTGCTCTTCACCAGGTAGCGGGCGGGGTTCTTCGGGGTCGGGCCGAAGTAGTCGTTGCTGCCGAACACGAACAGCCCGGGCAGGTCGAGCAGCGGGCCGAGCGCGGCGATGGCGGCCGGGACGGCGCGCGGGTGGGCGAGGTTGTCGCCGGTGTTGACGACCAGGTCGGGCTCCAGCTCGGCCAGCCGGGCCACCCACCTTTGCTTGCTGTGCTGGCGGGGCGTGAGGTGCAGGTCCGAGATGTGCAGCACGCGCAGCGCCCGTGCGTTCGCCGCCAGCACCGGGAGCGTGCGCTGCCGGAGGGTCCACCTGCGGCGCTCGATGCCGGCCGCGTAGGCGAGGGTGGCCGCACCGGTGGTGGTCGCGCCGAGCGCGACCCGAGCCCAGCTGTTCACGTCTGCAGGGTACGTCCGACGGGGAGTGCATTAGCGTGCGCTCCCGTGAGCACCCTCAAGGAGCGGCTGCGGTCCGACCTGACCGCGGCGATGAAGTCCAGGGACGAGCTGGTGAAAGCCACTCTGCGGATGACGTTGACGGCGATCGGCAACGCGGAGGTCGCGGGTGCCGAGGCCCGGGAGCTCGGTGACGACGAGGTGCTCGCGATCATCCGCAAGGAGGCCAAGAAGCGCGCCGAGTCGGCCGAGGCGTTCGCCGGGGCGGGCCGCGACGAGCTCGCCGCACAGGAGCGCGCTGAGGGGGAGGTGCTGGCCCGTTACCTGCCGGCACAGCTGTCCGACGACGAGCTGTCCGAGATCGCCCGCGCCGCCGTGGAGCAGACCGCTGCCGAACTCGGCGAGCGGCCCGGCCAGCGACAGATGGGCCAGGTGATGAGGCACGCCACCGCTGCGGCCGCCGGCCGGGCCGACGGCAAGCGCCTGGCGACGGCGGTGCGGTCGCTCCTCGCCTGACCCGAGAGCGCACCATGGGGCCGTCGTGCTGCTGGGGGCAGAGCCGCGGCCCCGCGGTGCGGGTTCTCAGCTCTTCGAGTCCGCCTTCTTGCGCGGAGCGGCCTTCTTGCGTGCGGGGGCCTTCTTGGTGGTGGTGCCGGCCTTCGCACGGCGCTCGGCCAGCAGCTCGCTCGCCCGCTCGTCGGTGATCTTCTCGACGTCGTCGCCCTTGCGGAGGGAGGCGTTGGTCTCGCCGTCGGTGACGTACGGGCCGAACCGGCCGTCCTTGATCACCATCGGCTTGCCGGTGGCCGAGTCCTTGCCGAGCTCACGCAGCGGCGGCGTGGCGGCCGCCGTGCGGCGCCCGCGCTGCTTGGGCTGCTTGTAGATCTCCAGCGCCTCGTCGAGCGTGACGGTGAACAGCTGCTCCTCGTTGGCGAGGGAGCGCGAGTCGCTGCCCTTCTTCAGGTAAGGCCCGTAGCGGCCGTTCTGGGCGGTGATCTCCTCGCCGCTCTCCGGGTCGACGCCCACCAGCCGCGGCAGCGACAGCAGCTTCAGCGCGTCCTCGAGCGTGACGGACTCGGTGGTCATCGACTTGAACAGTGAGCCCGTGCGGGGCTTGGGCTTCGCGGGGGCCTTCTTCCGGCCGTTGCCGTTGGTCTCCGCCGGTGTCTCGGTGTCCGGGAGGATCTCGGTGACGTACGGCCCGTAGCGGCCCTCCTTGGCGACGATCTCGTGCCCGGTGACTGGGTCGACGCCGAGCGAGCGGCCCTCCTGCGGCACCGAGAACAGCTGCTCGGCCACCTCCGGGGTGAGTTCGTCGGGGGGCAGGTCGTCGGGCAGGTTCGCCCGCTGCGACACCCCGTCGCGCACGCGCTCCAGGTAGGGCCCGTAGCGGCCGACGCGCACCACGACGTCGTCGAACACCGGCACCGAGTTGATCTCGCGAGCGTCGATCTCCTCGAGGTTGACCCCCACGAGCTTCTTCAGCCCGCCCGAGCGCGCGACGGACCCCTCGCTGCCGGTGTCGGCGCCGAAGTAGAAGCCCGAGAGCCAGTCGGTGCGGTGCTGGGTGCCCTGGGCGATCGCGTCGAGCTCGTCCTCCATCGCCGCGGTGAAGTTGTAGTCGATGAGCCGACCGAAGTGGTGCTCCAGCAGCCCCACCACGGCGAACGCGATCCAGGACGGCACGAGTGCCTGTCCCTTCTTCCACACGTAGCCGCGGTCCTGGATGGTCTTGATGATCGACGCGTAGGTCGACGGCCGCCCGATGCCGAGATCCTCGAGCGCCTTCACCAGGCTCGGCTCCGTGTAGCGCGCGGGCGGGTTGGTGGTGTGGCCCTCCGGGGTGAGCTCGGCCGCCGTGAGCGGCTGCCCCTTCACGAGCTCGGGCAGCCGGGACTCGGCGTCGTCGGCCTGGCCGTCGCTGCCCTCGTCGAGGGTCTCGACGTAGGCCTTGAGGAAGCCGGGGAACGTGATCGTGCGGCCCGACGCGGCGAACGTGACGTCCTCGCCGGTGGCCGCCGTGCCCGCGATCCGGACGCTGACGGTGGTGCCGCGGGCGTCGGCCATCTGGGAGGCCACCGTGCGCTGCCAGATCAGCTCGTAGAGGCGGAAGTCGTCGCCGTCGACCTCGCCCGCGATCTCGCCCGGGGTGCGGAAGGTCTCGCCCGCCGGCCGGATCGCCTCGTGCGCCTCCTGCGCGTTCTTGACCTTGCGCGTGTACTGCCGCGGCTGCGGCGAGACGTACTCCGCGCCGTACAGCTCGCGGGCCTGCGTGCGGGCCGCCTGGATGGCCGTGTCCGACAGCGTGGTGGAGTCGGTGCGCAGGTAGGTGATGTAGCCGTTCTCGTAGAGCCGCTGCGCGCTGCGCATCGTGCGGTCGGCCGAGAAGCGCAGCTTCCGCCCCGCCTCCTGCTGCAGCGTGGACGTCATGAACGGCGGGTACGGCCTGCGGGTGTACGGCTTCGACTCGACCGACTCGACGGCGAGGTCGCGGCCCTCCAGGGCTTCCGCCAGGCGACGGGCGCTCGCCTCGTCCAGCGCCCGCGCCGCATCCTTGCCGCGTGCCGACTTGAGCTGCCCGTCGGGGCCGAAGTCGCGGCCGGTGGCCACCCGGGTGCCGTCCACCCCGACCAGCCGGGCCGGGAACTGGCGCGGGCTCGCCTCCGCGCCCGCGTCCAGCAGGGCGGCGATGTCCCAGTACGACGCCGGCACGAACGCCATGCGCTCGCGCTCGCGCTGCACGATGATCCGCGTGGCCACCGACTGCACCCGGCCGGCCGAGAGCCTCGGCATGACCTTCTTCCACAGCACGGGGGACACCTCGTAGCCGTAGAGCCGGTCGAGGATGCGGCGGGTCTCCTGCGCGTCGACGAGGTCGTGGTCGAGGTCGCGCAGGTTCTCCACGGCCGCGCGGATGGCCGGCTCGCTGATCTCGTGGAAGACCATCCGGCGCACCGGGATCTTCGGCTTGAGCGTGTCGAGCAGGTGCCAGGCGATGGCCTCGCCCTCGCGGTCGGGGTCGGTGGCGAGCAGGATCTCGTCCACGGACTTCACCGCGTCCTTGAGCTCGGCGACCTTGCCCTTCTTCTCGGGCGTGATGATGTAGAGCGGCGCGAACTGGTTGTCGACGTCGACGCCCAGCCGGGCCCACGACTCACCCTTGTACTTGGCCGGCACGTCCGCCGCTCCGCGCGGCAGGTCGCGGATGTGCCCGACCGAGGCCTCCACGATGTAGTCGCGCCCGAGGAACTGCTGGATCTTCTTGGCCTTCGTGCCGGACTCGACGATCACCAACCGTCGGGTCGGCCGCCCGTTGGCCGCGCCGGTGGACGTGCCGGTACGCCGGCCGCCCCCCGCCGCGCGGCCGCCGCCCGCGCCCTTGCCGGTCGCGGGCTTCGCACTCGTCGTTCCGGTTGCCACCTGGTCCTACTCCATCGTCTACGGACGTACCGCCGAGCGCCTCTCGTCGGCACACGCACCGGCCGTCCCCCGTACCACCGCCGGCTGCACGGAGGCCAGGACACCGAGTATGCGTTGCCGCGGAGCCGGCATCGCCGGAACCGTGCCCTCGCACACCCACCCCGCTGTGTCACGCTCGTCACATTCAGCTGCGGAACCGGGAAGGCCCGACGTGCTGCCGAACTGCGCCGCGAGAGCGTAACCACCCCGTCAAGACGCAGTTCTACCCCAGTACCGCGGCCACTCGGTGATCGCGGCCCCCGGTGGAACCGGGCCGACCAGTTCGACGAGGCGCGCGACGCGCCGCGTTCCGCTGATCCGCAGGGCCGTACCTCGTGCGACCCGAGCAGGCGGAAGACCGGCCCGCGTGGCCGCTGCGATGAGCGGGAGGTGCGTCTCGGGGGCGTGTGGGTCGAGTGCCAGCAGGTACCCGCCCCGCTCATCGGGTCGGCCCGCCGCCAATGCCCACATGCGTAACGCCGGACCATCCAGTTGCCATCCCTCCGGGACGCATTTGACCGACCCGCGCATCCACGCCTTCGCCAGCCCGACCAGATCACATCGGAACGCCGTGCGCACGGCGAGCCCCCCGGACTCGGTGTGGACGGTTGTCACCGGGATACCGGTGGCCGCGCACGCCGTGGCGACCGCAGGCGCACGGGCGGGGTCGGGCAGGACGATCGAGAGCCGGGCCTGGTCCCCGGCGCCGAACCGGGCGATCTGCCCCGGACCGCAGAGCAGCCCCGCCAGGTCGCTCACCCGTGGCGGCCGCGCCTCCGCGGAGAACATCGACAGCTGCGACACGAAGCGGAGAGTAGAACACCCGTTCGATCCGCGGTACCGGGCACGCCGATCCGTGATGCTCGATGGGGCCCAGGGAAGCCTCCTAGCGGGGCGCAACCGACGCCAGCGCGGACAGGCGCTGGCACTGCGCCGATCGCTCCGCAGCCCGGTACAGGCGGGGGGCGGCGGCGAGGTCGCCGAGCGGGTTCGGCGGCGTGGTCGCCGAGACCTTCGACTGGACCTGGGCCAGCGTCCCCACGAAGGCCTCGGGATCCTCGGGGTCCATTCCGTCCACGGTGGTCTTGAACCCGCCGAAGTCGTCCTCGAGCGCTTTCAGGGCGTCCTGCGCGCGGCGAGTGGCGTCGTCCCCTCCCGGTTCGGGGGCGGCGCCCACCTCGGCGAGCTGGGCCTGGCCCTGCTGGGCCCCGGTGACGACGCTGCTCAGGTAGGAGCTGACCGTCCGCTGGACGGCGGGCAGATCAGCCGACGTCGAGAAGTCGGGTGCGGACGTCGCGGGCACGGCGAAGCTCAGCACCGCCTCGCAGAGCCGGTCGGACCATGCGACGGGGTCGCTCCCCGGGCCTTCGCTGGGCACGGGACCGGTGTTGGGGGTCGGTGTGCCCCCGACCGTGGTGGTGCAGCCCGCGGTGAGCAGCGCCGTGACGACGAGCGCTGCGGTGGCGAGGACCCCGATCAGGGCCGAGCGGGGCCCGGGAGACCGGGTCATGCGGTCACCTCCCGACCTCACGTGCGATCTGCTGGCAACCGGCCGCCTGGCTGCCCGCCTGCGCGAGCTCGGGGTTGCCCTGCAGGTCGGCCATCGGGCTCGGCGTGCTCGCGAGCCGCTCGACCGACTCGATCGCGGCGGGTACCTCGCGCTGCAGCGCCTTCCGGTCGTTGATGTCGACCCGCTCGATCCGGGTGCGCGCGTCGCGCAGGGACGCCCGCATGGTCTCCAGCGTGCTGGTCAGCCGCCCGACGACCTCGTCGCCGCCGGCGACCGGCGCCGGGCCGGCCGCGGCCATCCCACTGATCGCCGATCCGGCGCTCTCCTCGGACTTGCTGAGGTAGTCGTTGATGTTCTTGACGAGGGTCGCCGCATCCGGGGCCTCGGCAGGCTTCGGCGGCGAACCCGCCGCCTTCACGTAGGGGAGGAGTGACCCGCAGATCTGGTCGACCCACGCGACGGCGCCCTGCTCAACCGCCGCACCGTTGGCCGAGGCCGCCCCCGACACCGAGGTGGTGCACCCACCGCTCAGCACCAGGGCGGCGACCGCCGGAAGGAGGAGGGCGGGCGGGGTGGTACGGGGCATGCGGCTGCTCCCGACGCGCTGGGGACTCGGTCACCCGACAGTGTGCCCGCCGGTCGGACGCGCCCCGCACCGGGCCCTCGCCCGGCCGGTCCGACCAGCGCCGACGAGGGCAGGCTCAGCCCGCAGGCGCGCCCGTCGATCGCAGCCGGCGGCAGCTGTCCGCCTCCTCGCTCGCCGCTCCGAGCTCCTGGCTGTCGCGCATGCCCTCGGTGGGCGCGGGCAGGTTCCGCAGCTCCTGCAAGGGGGCCAGGGCCACCGGGACCGCGGTGGCCAGCTGCGCCGGATCGGACACGTCGACGGCGGCGAGCTGCGTGCGCGCCGAGTCGAAGCCGCTCCGGATACCGCGCAGCGCCTCCTCCAGGCGCCCGACGTAGGCGTCACCGCCGTCCACGGGGGACGGGCCGACGACGTCCAGCGCGGTGAGCGAACGCTGCAGCTCCTCGGTGGTCGCCCCGAGGTACCGGTCCAGTTCCTGCACAGCGGCCACCGGGTCGGACCGGTTGAACTCGGGGCTCGTCGTGGCGGTTCGCGTGAAGCCGGAGAGCGCCCCGCACACCTGGTCCGTCCAGGCCACGGCGTCCGCGTCCGGCGTGGCGGATCCGCCGCACCCCGCGACGAGCGCCGCGAGCGCGGCGACGGTGCAGCTGAGACTGCGCGTCCTCATGGGTTCCTCCCGGGCTGGCGCCTGGCCGGTGACATCCCCTTCAACGACGGAGGCCGTCCACCCGTACGGGTGAACGGCCTCCGTGTTGTGGAGATGGCGGAATCGCCGGTCAGCCGACCGTGCTCTCCGCCGGGGTGTCGGCGATGGCGGTGCTGCGCCGCTTGGACACCACGACCGCGGCGACGATGATCGCGGCCGCGACGATCGCGATCACGATGCGCAGCGGCGCCGAGGCCGAGTCGCCCACCGAGAACGTCACGATCGCCGGGGCGATCAGCACCGAGACCAGGTTCATCACCTTGATCAGCGGGTTGATGGCCGGGCCAGCGGTGTCCTTGAACGGGTCGCCGACCGTGTCGCCGATGACGGTGGCCTCGTGTGCCGGCGAGCCCTTCCCGCCGTGGTTGCCGTCCTCGACCAGCTTCTTGCCGTTGTCCCACGCGCCGCCGGAGTTGGCCAGGAAGATGGCCATCAGCGTGCCGGTGGCGATGGCGCCCGCCAGGTAGCCGGCGAGCGGGCCGACGCCGAGGCCGAAGCCCACGGCGATCGGGGCGAGGATCGCGAGCAGGCCGGGGGTGGCCAGCTCCCGCAGCGAGTCGCGGGTGCAGATGTCCACGACGCGGCCGTACTCCGGACGGACGGTGCCCTCCATGATCCCGGGCTCCTCCCGGAACTGCCTGCGGACCTCGAACACGATCGCGCCCGCCGCCCGCGTGACGGCGTTGATCGCGAGTCCGGAGAACATGAACACGACCGATGCGCCGATGATCACGCCGACGAGCGTGTTCGGGGAGAACACCTCGTAGACGAACGCCCTGCCCGCGTCCTGCGCCGCGACGCCGGCCTCGCTGAGTGCCTGGGAGATGGCGTCGCGGTACGAGCCGAACAGGGCCGTGGCCGCCAGCACCGCCGTGGAGATCGCGATGCCCTTGGTGATCGCCTTGGTGGTGTTGCCCACCGCGTCGAGCTCGGTGAGGATGCCGACGCCGTCGCCCTCGACGTCGCCGGACATCTCGGCGATGCCCTGCGCGTTGTCCGACACCGGGCCGAAGGTGTCCATCGCGACGATCACGCCGACCGTGGTGAGCAGGCCGGTGCCGGCCAGCGCGACGGCGAACAGCGCCACCGTGATGGATCCTGTGGCCAGCGCGAACGCGCCGAACACCGCGGCACCGATGACGAGCGCGGTGTAGACCGCCGACTCGAAGCCGATCGAGATGCCCGCGAGGATGACGGTGGCCGCTCCGGTGAGCGAGGACTCGCCCACCGTCTTCACCGGCTTGTGCTCGGTGCCGGTGAAGTAGCCGGTGAGCCAGAGGATCACGCCGGCGAGCACGATGCCGATGAGCACCGCGGCCGATGCGATCAGCTGCGGGTTGGCCCCGCCCATGTCGTCCACGACGCCGGCGTCGCCGGGGTTGGTGAGGTCGGCGAAGCTCGACGGCAGGTACACGAACGCGGCGATCACGCACAGCACGGCCGAGATGACCGCCGAGATGTAGAAGCTGCGGTTGATGGCCTTGAGGCCACCCTCGCCCTCCCGGGCGCGCGTGATGTAGACACCGACGACCGCGGTGAGCACCCCGATGGCCGGCACGATCAGCGGGAACAGCAGGCCCTGCTGGCCGAACGCCGCGGTGCCCAGGATCAGGGCGGCGACGAGCGTGACCGCGTACGACTCGAACAGGTCGGCGGCCATGCCGGCGCAGTCGCCGACGTTGTCGCCGACGTTGTCGGCGATGGTGGCCGCGTTGCGCGGGTCGTCCTCGGGGATGCCCTGCTCGACCTTGCCGACGAGGTCGGCGCCGACGTCGGCGGCCTTGGTGAAGATGCCGCCGCCGACACGCATGAACATCGCGAGCAGCGCGGCGCCGAAGCCGAAGCCCTCGAGCACCTTCGGGGCCTGGCCGGTGTAGACCATCACCACGACCGCGGCGCCGAACAGGCCGAGGCCGACCGTGAACATGCCGACCACGCCGCCGGTGCGGAACGCGATGCGCATGGCCTTCTCCCGGCCGCCGCTCTCGCGGGCGGCGGCGGCGACCCGGATGTTGGCCCGGGTGGCGAGCCACATGCCGAGGTAGCCGATCGTCGCGGAGAACACCGCGCCGATCACGAAGAAGATCGACCGCCCCACGCGCTCGCCGATGTCGCCCGGCAACGCGAACAGCAGTACGAACACGACGACGACGAAGATGCCGAGCGTGCGGAACTGGCGGTTGAGGTACGCCGCGGCGCCTTCCTGGACCGCTCGACCGATGTCCTGCATCTTCGAGGTGCCCTCGCCGGCAGCGAGAACCTCCCGGAGCAGGACGAAGCCGATGGCCAGTGCGGCGAGCGCGACCACCGCGACCACGCCGACGATGGCGTAGTCGCCCCCCGCGAGCGTCAGTTCGCTCGCGGCGAGGGTGGACACGGACATCCGTCCTCCTGGTCACTACGAAACGGGCCAGGGAACACGGACGGCAACCCTGGCGTCTTGAGAAGCCCGTCGCCCCAGTTGGGCGTGCTACAGGCGCGTGCAGTGTAAGTGTGTGGCTTTCGACACCGCGCAGTGAGCCCCCTCACGCACGTGATCGACTGCACCGGGCGCGGGGCCGGAAGGGTTCGGCGTCGGTGTGGTGTGCCAACCTCGGGCACCGTGGGCGACGGGTGCGAGTCGGCGGGCCGGGGCGAGGTCCTGCTGCGCCGCGTGCTCGCCGGGTGCGAGGCCCCCGACGGCGACGCGACCGGTCCGCTGCGGCACGCCGTGCGGCTCCCGGCGCGCCCCGGGCGGACCGCGGACTGGCCGGGTTGGGTGCCGCCACCGCTGCGCGAGGCCCTGGCCCGCCAGGGGGTGCCGGTGCCGTGGACGCACCAGGCCGACGCGGCCGAACTGGCCTGGGCGGGCCGGGACGTGGTGGTGGCCACCGGGACGGCGTCGGGGAAGTCGCTGGCCTACCAGCTGCCCGTGCTCTCGCGGTTCGCGCAGGATCCCAAGGCCACCGCGCTCTACCTCTCGCCGACCAAGGCCCTCGCGGCCGATCAGTTGCGTGCGCTCGACGCGCTCGCCGTGCCCGACGTGCGTCCCGCACCGTTCGATGGCGACACCCCGGCCGATGCCCGTGACTGGGCGCGTCGGCACGGCCGCTGGGTGTTCAGCAACCCGGACATGGTGCACCGCGCCCTGCTGCCGAGGCACGGGCAGTGGGCGATGTTCCTGCGCAGGCTGCAGTTCGTGGTGGTGGACGAGTGCCACACCTACCGCGGCGTGTTCGGCTCGCACGTGGCCCTCCTGCTGCGCAGGTTGCTGCGGGTGTGTGCGCGCTACGGCTCGCGCCCCACGCTCGTGCTCGCCTCGGCCACGGTGGCCGAGCCCGCGGCGTTCGCCGCGCGGCTCACCGGCCGGGACGTGGTGGCGGTGACCGAGGACGGGTCGCCCGCCGCGGGACGCACCGTCGCGCTGTGGGAGCCACCCCTGCTCCCGGAGCTGACCGGCGAGAACGGGGCACCCGTGCGCCGCCCCGCCGGCACCGAGGCGGCGCGGATGCTCGCCGACCTGGTGGTGGAGGGGGCACGCACGCTCGTGTTCGTGCGCTCCCGGCGCGGCGCCGAGGTGGCCGCGCTCACCGCGCAGCGGCTGCTCACCGACGTCGACCCCGGCCTGGCGGACCGGGTGGCCGCCTACCGCGGCGGCTACCTGCCCGAGGAACGGCGTGCGCTCGAGGCCGCGCTGGCCCGCGGTGAGCTCCTCGGGATGGCGACCACGAACGCGCTCGAGCTCGGCGTGGACATCGCCGGTCTCGACGCGGTGGTGGTGGCGGGCTTCCCCGGCACCCGTGCCTCGTTCTGGCAGCAGTCCGGACGCGCCGGTCGGGCCCGTGACGAGGCGTTCGTGGTGCTCGTGGCGCGGGACGACCCGATGGACACCTATCTCGTGCACCACCCGGAGGCCCTCCTCGGTGCGCCGGTGGAGGGCTGCGTGCTCGACCCGACGAACCCCTACGTGCTGGGCCCGCAACTCGTCTGCGCCGCCGCCGAGCTGCCGCTGACCGAGGACGACGTGCGCGACGTCTTCGGTGGTGCCCCCGCCGCCGCGGTGCTCGACGAGCTCGTGGCCGACGGGGTGCTGCGCCGCAGGCCGACCGGTTGGTACTGGCCGTCCACCCGGGAACGCCCGGCCGGCACGGTGGACATCAGGGGATCCGGGCTCGGCCAGGTGGCCGTGGTGGAGGCGGACACCGGCCGCATGCTCGGCACGGTGGACGGTGCGTCCGCGCCGGCGACGGTGCACTCCGGGGCGGTGTACCTGCATCGCGGCGAGACCTACCTCGTGCGGCAGCTGGACCTCGAGTCCGGGATCGCCGTGGTGGCGACGGGCGACCCCGGGTATCGCACGGACGCGCGTTCCACAGCCGACGTCGAGGTGGCTCACGTGCTGGCCCACCGCGACCTCGGGCCGGTGCGGGTGTCGTTCGGCGAGGTGACGGTGACCTCGCAGGTGGTGGAGTACCTGCGACGCGCACCGGACGGCACCGTGCTGGCGACCACGCCGCTCGACCTGCCCGAGCAGGTGCTGCGCACGCGCGGTGTCTGGTACGACGTGGACGAGGAGGCACTCGTGGCGGCCGGGGTGCCGCCGCGACGGATCCCCGGCGCGCTGCACGCCGCCGAGCACGCCGCGATCGGTCTCCTGCCGCTCTTCGCGATCTGCGACCGCTGGGACGTCGGGGGGATGTCCACCGCGCTGCACCCGCACACCGGCCGGCCCACCGTGTTCGTGCACGACGGTCACCCCGGTGGTGCGGGCTTCGCCGAGCGCGGGCACGCGGTGCTCGGCCGTTGGCTGGCCGCCACCCGCGCCGCCATCGCCGACTGCGAGTGCCGCACCGGCTGCCCGTCCTGTGTGCAGTCGCCGAAATGCGGGAACGGCAACGCCCCACTGGACAAGGCGGGCGCCCTGGTCGTGCTCGACGTGGTGCTCGACGCGCTGGGTGAACGGCCCGCGGCGCCCGGAAGGCCGGGCCGACCGACCACTCCGTCCGTGCCCACTGCCCCGGGATAGTTGCCCCGGGATAGACCGCCGCCGGCCGGCCGCGTCGGGGGCCGGGCCGGCCGGCGACGGTCGGCGCGCGGTGGGCCGGATATGGGGTGGGCGTCGGTTCCGACGTTCCGGCCCCACCGCAGTCTGGGGAGCGACTTCCGGGGTCTGGCAGGGAGAACCCCACCGGGGACTGCATCCAGTAGGCGCGCCGGAGCGAACGGTTTCCAGTGCCTGTCGCTGATCGGTACCGGTGTGACGACGAGCGTTCCGGTGGTGCGCCGAGTCGTCAGGCGGCCCGGGAACGCCGGGGGCCGGCCCGGGGCAGGTCGGCCGGTCCCGCCTGTCCACGTCGGGCGACCGCTCGTCGTGGGATTCGGCGCGCGGCCGGGGGAGGTGGCACCGGTCGGGCGAGGCACGGCTGGTTCGTTCGGCGGCGGGGCCCGACGCCGGGTGGTGCGGGAGGCGATTCGCCGGCTGTGGGCACCGGGCCGGCCCGCGCCCGGCCGGTTGCGGTGTCGATGCCGGGAAGGGCGACGCTGATCGGTACGCGGACCTCCAGCAGCGCGTCCCACCCGGCGAGCCGGCACGACGTGACGGTGCCGCCCATCGCGCCGGCCACCTCGCCGGCCCGCCGGCACGCCGCCTGCGCCCCCTCGACGGCCAGGCCCGCCGCCGCGAGCGCCGCCAGGTCAGCGGCCGCTTCGGCCCGGTGCCGGGCGATCACCGCGGCGCCCAGGTGCAACCCGACGACGAACACGGTCATGATCACCGCGATGCCGAACGCCGCCCACACGGTGGCGCTGCCCCGGTCGGGCGGTCGCTGCGCGTGCGCTCTCACGGCCCGGTGGCCCGCGGCTCGAGCGCGGCCACCGCGCGGCTGCCGATCCGCACCGGCAGGGGGTGCAGGACCTCGGCCGACACCTCGGCGACGACGAGTTCGCCTTCGAGGCGCAGCGCCAAGCTGGCGCCGGACGGCGCCAGCTTGGTGGCGACGGTGCGCCCGCGATCGGCTTCTCCGCGAGCCGCCAGCCGGGCGAGCTCGCGGGCCGCGTCGACACATCGGATCGACCCGCCCGCTGCCGCGATGGCTCCGACCGCAACGGTGAGGAACACCGCGAGGCTGCACAGGGCCAGCGCCGCCTCGACGGTGACCGCACCCCGATCCCGGTGGTGCACCGGGCTGGTCGGTGCTCTGGCCGGACGACACCCGGCCGGGGCTCGTGCGCCCATCAGAACGTGACCGTCAGGGCGCGCTCGACGATCCCGGTGAGCGCGGTGAGGATCGACTCGCCGGTGACGACTGTGTAGAGCAGGGCCCCGAAGGCCGCGGCGGCCACGGTGCCTATCGCGTATTCGACCGTGGACATCCCGTGGTCGTCCCGGCGGAGCTTGCGGAGCCGCAGGGGAAGTTCCGCCGCGAACGGCCTGGTGCGGGAGGACTGGATCATCGGTTTCTCCTTCTTCTGGTGGGTTGGGCGCTCACAGGTTGGCGAACACCTCGCCGGCGAGGCCGACGACGACGGGGGCGATGCCGAGGACGAGGAAGGCCGGCAGGAAGCAGACGCCGAGCGGTGCGGTGATGAGCACGGCGGCGCGCTGGGCCTTCGCCTGGGCGGTGTCGAGCAGGCCGGCCCGGATCCGCTCGGCCTCGGCTCGGGCGACCTGTGCGAGGGCCGAGCCCGTACCCGCGGATCGACCGGCCGCCCGGGCGAACGTCGCGAGTGCGGGCATCCGCTCCGCCGCGAGCCACGCGGCCGCGGCGTCGGCTCCGAGTTCCAGGAGGCCCGCGGTGCGGCGCAGGCGCGCCCCGACGGCGCCGTGCAGCGGCTCGGCGGCCGCGGTGACGGCGAGGGCGACGGGTAGGCCTGCCTCCAGGCACACCGCGAGGAGCTCCCAGCCCGCCGCGAGCTCGGTGTCGGGTTCCGCGGCGATCGGCCGGCCGGATCGGCTGCGGCGCGCTGCGAGGAGGCCTGCGGCCGCCGCGGCGGTGGCGAACAGCAAGCCGGCTGCGGCACCCGCGACAGCCCAGCCCAGCGCGCCCGCCGCCGCCCCACCGACCGCGATCCACACCGGACGCAGCGGCGGGCCTTCCGACGCGGCAGCCGCGGGCGGGTCCTGCAGCGCGCGGAGCCGGTGGCGGCCGTGCCGGTTGGGGCCGACGACGAGCGCGCCTGCGAGCAGTGCGAGCCCCACCACCTGGCCGGACGAAACGGGCGGACCGGGCATCATCTCGGGACCGCCGAACCGAGGATCCGCTCCGACCATGCGCTGCCCGCGGCCAGCAGCGCGACGCCGATGACCAGCAGGCCCTGGCCGAGCGGGCTGCCCCGCAGGACCCCGAGGGGCCCGGCCCCGATCAGCTCGCCGAGGCCGATCCCGAGAACCGGCAGCGTGGTGAGCACGGCCGCGGTGGCGCGCGGTCCGGCGAGCTGCGCTCGCACGGTGGCCGCGAACCGCACCCGCCAGCGGATGTCCTCGTGGGCGCGGCCGAGCAGGTCGGCGAGCGGGATACCGTGCCGCTCGGCGAGCGCCCATGCCGTGGCGATGCGCTCGACGTCGGCGCTGATCTCCGGGTGGCCTGCGCCGCCGCGGCGCAGTGCGGGCACGATCCCGTCGCCGAGGCCTGCCGCCACCGCGGCCGGGGTGAGCACGGCTCGGGCGTGTGGCCCGTCGGCATCGGTGCCGGCGAGCGCCGCGGCCGGATGGCTGCCTGCGCGCAGCTCGTCGGTGATGCGTGCGATGGCGGCGGCCAGCTGCTCGGCTGCCGTCGCCTTGTCGATCGCTGCGCGGCGCGCGGCCCGTCGGTGCCGGAACACGAGGGCGACCAGCGCGCCGGCGAGCGCGCCGCCCACCCCGGCGAGCACGGCACCGCCGAGCCCGCCGACGAGGACGGGCCCCACGAGGTTGGGCCGGTGGGCGCGCCGGGCGCGGGGGACCGGCCACAGCGCGACGAACCGGGCCACGGCGGGCGGCGGTGGTGCGCAGGCGACCGCAGCGGCGAGGGCGGCACACGCGGCGGCGGTGTTCACCACGGGAGGCCCACCTCCCGCTCCTCGAGGAGGGCGCCGAGCGTGGGGCGCTCCTCGGTCCAACCGTGGGCACGGGTCCACACCGGTCGGACGGTGACCGCGTGCTGCCCCCCGGTGTGGTCGCGGCCCAGGACGGCGACGGTGTCGAGCACCCGCGCGCCGGAGGGCGACCGGTGCATGTGGAGCACGACCTGCACGGCCGCGGCGAGCTGGCTGTGCAGGGCGTCGCGGGGCAGCCCACCGGTGGCGGCGAGCGCCTCCATCCGCGCCGGAACCTCGCGCGCGGAGTTGGCGTGGACGGTGCCTGCGCCGCCGTCGTGGCCCGTGTTGAGCGCGGCGAGCAGGTCGCACACCTCGGCGCCGCGCACTTCGCCGACGACGAGCCGGTCCGGGCGCATCCGCAGGGCCTGTCGCACGAGGTCGCGCAGCGTGACGCCGCCCGCTCCCTCGATGTTGGCGGGGCGCGCGACGAGGCGTACGACGTGCGGGTGGCGCGGCCGGAGCTCCTCGGCGTCCTCGACGCAGACCACCCGCTCCCGCGGGTCGACGGCCGCGAGCAGCGCCGCGAGGATCGTGGTCTTGCCGCTGCCGGTGCCCCCCGACACGACGAACGCGAGCCGGGCGGCGAGCACCGCGCGCAGCAGCGCCTCGCCCGTGGCGTCGAGGGTGCCCGAGGCGCGCAGCGCCGCGAGGTCGTGGGCCGCCGGGCGCAGGACGCGCAGCGACAGGCAGGTGCCGTCGGCGGCGACCGGCGGCAACACGGCGTGCAGCCGCACACCCGCGTCGGCGACCCAGCCGTCGACGTAGGGGCTGGCGTCGTCGAGGCGCCGCCCCGCGGCGATCGCGAGGCGCTGCGCGAGCCGGCGCACCGCGGCGTCGTCGGCGAAGCGCACCCCGGTGCGCTCGAGTCCTGCGCCGCGGTCGACCCACACCGATGCCGGCCCGCAGACGAGGACGTCGGTGGTGCGCGGGTCGCGCAGCAGCTGGTCGAGCGGGCCTGCCCCGACGAACTCCTGGCGCAGGATCCGCAGCGCGGACAGGACGTCCAGGTCGGAGACCACCCCGCCGGACTCCGCACGTACGGCCGCGGCCACGGCGGCCTGGGTGAGCTCACCACCGCTGGCGGCGAGCCGGGAGCGCACGCGGTCGACGAGCGGGGTGGCGTCGAACGGAGGCGCCGTGGCTGCCTGCGGGATCATGATCGCGTTCCCGCGGCGGACTGCATCGCGGCGAGCACGGACCGCGCTGCCTCGGCGAGCGGGCCGTGCGGGCGGGGTGGCGCCTCGCCGCGTTCGAGGGCCCGCGCCAGGCCCGGCTCCGGGCGCATGGCGGCGAGCAGCGGGACTCCCACCGCCCGGGCCACCTCCTCGGCGTCGACACCGCCCGGCGCCGGACCGCGGACGACGGCGTGCACCGGCCGGCCGTGCCGGGCGAGCAGCGCGGCGACCCGGGCGCCTGCGGCGGACGAGCGGACGTCGGCCGGGACGACGAGCGCCACGAGGTCGGCGACGGCCAGGGCGGCCGCGGCCGCGTCGGTGGGGTAGCGCGGGAGATCGCACACCACGATGTCGCCTGCCCGGCGGCCCGCCTCGACCACGGCCCGCACCGCCGCGGGTGTGGGCCCGTGGGTGCTGCGGTCGCAGGAGAGGACACCGAGCCCGCCGTCGCGTCGCCCGACCCGGGGTGACGGGAGGGCCGCGTGCAGCGCCGCGGCCGGGACCCGGCCGCCCTCGACCCCGACGCCGGGCCAACGCAGCCCGCCGAGGTCCTCCGCGCCGAGCACGAGGTCGAGCCCGCCGCCGAGCGGATCGCAGTCGACGAGCAGGGAGCGGGCGCCCTCCCGGACCGCGGTGACGGCGACGGCCGCGGCGAGTACCGACGCCCCGGCGCCACCGCGGCCGCCGACGACCGCGAGCACGGTGCCGCCGGGGCGCGGGCCCTCTGCGGCGTCGGTGAGCGCTGCGACGAGCCACTGCTCGGCCTCCGGCAGCGTGATGACGTGCTCGGCGCCGACGGCCACCGCGTGGCGCCACACCGCAGGCGGTGGCGCGCCGCGCACCGCGAGGACGACGTCGCCCCGCCGCGGCATCCCGGCGCGGGCGCACTGCGCGGCCGCGGCGGCGTCGAGCAACACCAGCGGCGCCTCGCTCCAGAACGCGCGGGCCTGCGGGGGGTCGACCGCGCGTTGCAGCTCGCATCCCGCGGCCGCCGCGAGCCGCAGGAGCGTGTCGAGCAGGTCGGGGTCGGAGACCATGACCAGGCCTCGCGGCGGCGGACCTGCCCGCTCCGTCATCTCTCTCGATCGCACGGCAGCCTCCTCGTGGACCCCGGCCGGGCGAGCCGGGCACGGCCAGCGTTGCCGGTCGAGGGGCCGTGTGGTGGGCGATCGACGAACCTGTGGACAACCTGTGGTTGATGTGGACAACTCGCGCGCCGCGTCGCTGACCAGCCGCTTCTCGTCCGGCCCATGGGGAAGGATGGATCGGGGGCGGTTCGTCACGGGCGATCGATCCACAGCCGGTGACGTCGCGGCGAGGCCCGGCATTCGGCACCGGGCCCGGGGTCGGTGCGCCCACCGTCGCCGCCACGACACCGGCGTACTGCTCGGACCGATCACGGGTACGTGATCGCCGCTCGATCACGACGGCGATACGGCCGCCTCGTCGGCCGGACCCGAGGTGGCCGTGGGTTCAGGCGCCGACGCGCGGCTCCTGCGCCTGCTCGTCGCCGGTCGACCGGGCGACGAGGCGGTCCTGGGCGGCGCGCAGGTGCCGGGAGAGGTGGTTGGCCGCCGCCGCCGGGTCGCCCGCCTCGATGGCGGCGAGGATGGCGCCGTGCTCCGCGGCCACGGTGCGGGGCTCGGTGGTGCGATGGGCCTGGAACTGGCCCATCGTGAGGTGCACCTCGCCCATGATCAGCTCGTGCATGCGGGAGAGCCGCTTGCTGCCCACGGCGTCGACGAGCGCGGTGTGGAACTCGATGTCGGCCTCCACCTGGTGCGGGAAGTCCTTCTCGGCCACGGCGCGCTCGATGCGTTCCTGTGCGTTGCGGGCCGCGGCTGGGACCGTGCCGAGCTCGGCGAGCCGCTGCACGGCCCGGCGTTCGATCGAGTCGCGGGCGAAGTAGAGGTCCAGGATCTCGGCCACGTCGAGCTCGGGCACGACGGCGGTGCGGTGGGCCGTGCGGTGCAGCAGCCCGGCCGCGGTGAGGCGCTCGAGGCAGGCCTTGGCGGTGGGCCGGGCCACCGCGTACTCGCCGACGACCCTCGCTTCGGTGACCTTCTCCCCGGGGGTGATCTCACCGTTGATGATCCGCTGCCGCATCGACTCGTAGAGCGCATCGATCATCGACGAGGGCGCGAGCGTGAACCTCGACGGGCCGGCGGACATGCGCCCACGCTACTGCCCGCACAAATTGTTAGACAAGTATGTCGGATAACTTGACTGACAAGTGTGCAGGTTCGTAGCGTCGGAGCGCCCGCGTCCACCTCAGGGCTGAGGAGCTTCGGATGAACCCCGTGAACCGACGACGATTCCTGCAGCTGGTGGGGGTGGGAGCCCTCGGTGCGGCCGGGACGACGGCGCTCGCCGCCTGCGGCGGAGCCTCGGACGGCACCGAGATCCGCTACGCGTGGTGGGGCGACACGATCCGCCAGCAGAAGTACGGGGCGGCGCTCGACGCGTTCATCGAGCAGAACCCGGGCGTCGAGGTCCGCCCGGAGTTCGCCGACTACGACGCGTTCCAGGAACGGATCACGGTGCAGACCGCGGGCCGCGACGTCCCGGACGTCTTCTGGATCCCGTCACCGCAGGTCCTGAGCTACCAGGACGCGGGCCTCTACCGGCGACTGGACGACATCCCCTCGCTCGACCTCTCGGCGTTCAGCGCTCAGCAGCTCGACTCGTACAAGATCGACGGTGAGCTGAACACGCTGCCGCGCTCCGTCCTCACCGCCGCCGTGCGCTACAACCAGACCTTCCTCGACGAGGCCGGCGCCCAATTGCCGGCTGACGACCCGCAGGGCTGGACGTGGGACGGGCTCTCGGAGTTCCTGATCGACTACGCGCGCAACGCGCCGGCGGGTCGCAAGGCCATCCACTACAACGCGCAGGCCGACCTGTGCTTCGAGGCGTGGCTGCGCCAGCACGGGCGGGACCTGTGGACCGCCGACGGGCGCATGGGCTTCGACGCGGCCACGCTCGCGGAGTGGTTCGAGTGGTGGGAGGTGCTGCGCCGCGCAGGCGCGACGACGAGCCTGTCCGAGCAGGAGGGCGCGTCCCCGGAGTGGGAGGTGGTCGGCGACAAGGTGCTGATGACCTTCGGCAACTCCAACCACATCGCCGACGAGGCGCCGATGTTCCCCGACTACGAGTTCGGCCTGCGGGCGGTGCCGGTGCTCCCCGACGCGGCCCCCGGCCACCGATTCGGCTATCTGAGCCGAATCGCCGTCTACCAGGGCATCGACGACGACAAGCTCGACGCCGCCGGCCGGCTCGTGCACTTCAACCTGAACGATCCGGCCTTCCTGCGCATCGTGGGGCTCTCGGTGGGTGCCCCCGCGAACCCGCGGATGCTGAAGGAGGCCTACGAGGTGGCGAACGAGGACGAGAAGAAGATGCTCGCCGTCGTCGAGCAGGAGATGGCGCAGGAGCAGAAGCCGCGCTACGAGGCGCCGCCCGGGTCGGGCACGTGGCGCACGATCATGGCGCGCGGGGTGGAGGAGGTCGCGCTGGAACGGGCAGGCGTCGCCGACGCCGCCGCCCGGGTGATCGCCGACATCGACCACGAGCTCGGCCGGGCGTCATGACCCAGGGCACCCTCGTGCGGCCGGCCGCGGAGACCCCGCCGCCACGGCCGGCGCGCCGCAGGACACCGTCCTTCCGCCGGCAGGGCCGTGCGGCGCACGTGTTCCTGCTGCCGTTCCTGCTGGGCCTCGTGCTCATCACGGCCGTGCCGCTGCTGGCGTCGCTGTACCTGTCGTTCACCGACTACGACCTGCTCCACGACCCCGAGCTGATCGGGCCGGAGAACTTCCGCCGGATGGTCTCCGACGAGCGGTTCTGGGCCTCGGTCGGTGTCACGCTCAGGTACGTGCTGGTCTCGGTGCCGTTGCAGCTGGCGTTCGCGCTGCTGCTCGCGGTGGTGCTCGACAAGGGCATGCGCGGCCTCGCCCTGTACCGCAGCGCGTTCTACCTGCCGTCGCTGCTCGGTTCCAGCGTGGCCGTCGCGATCCTGTGGCGGCAGCTCTTCGGCCACGAGGGGCTGGTCAACGGCGTGCTCGCCTGGTTCGGCGTCGTGGGCGAGAGCTGGCTGCAGAACCCGGACACCGCGCTGTCGACGCTCGTGGTGCTCAACGTCTGGACGTTCGGCTCCCCGATGATCATCTTCCTGGCGGGGCTGCGGCAGATCCCGGAGGAGCTCTACGAGGCGGCGCGCGTGGACGGGGCGGGCCGGGTGCGGCAGTTCTGGAGCGTCACGGTGCCGCTGCTCACGCCGATCGTGTTCTTCAACCTGGTGCTGCAGACGATCGGCGCGTTCCAGGCGTTCACGCAGGCGCACATCATCAGCGGCGGCCAGGGCGGGCCGCTGGACTCCACGCTGTTCTACACGCTCTACCTGTACCAACAGGGCTTTCAGAGCTTCAACATGGGCTACGCGTCCGCGATGGCGTGGGTGCTGCTGCTCGTCATCGGGGTCGTGACCGCCGGGCACTTCCTGCTGTCGAGGTACTGGGTGTTCTACGGGGACGAGCGATGAGGGCGGGCGTCCGGCACGCGGTGATGTGCGCGCTCGTGCTGCTGATGATCTACCCGCTGATCTGGATGGTGGTCAGCTCGTTCAAGCCGGGCAACCTCGTGCTGTCCGAGCCCGGCCTGGTGCCGTCCGAGGTGACGTTCCAGAACTACCGCGACGGCTGGGACGCGCTCGACGAGCCGTTCTCGCTGTTCTTCGCGAACTCCCTGTTCGTGAGCGTCGGGTCGATCGTCGGGAACCTGGTCTCCTGCTCGCTCGCGGCCTACGCGCTCGCCCGGCTGGAGTTCCGGGGCAGGCGGCTGTACTTCGCGATCACGCTGGTGTCGGTGATGCTGCCGCTGCACGTGCTGGTGGTGCCGCAGTACATCTTCTTCTCGCAGCTGGGGATGGTGAACACCTACTTCCCGCTGCTGCTGCCGAAGTTCCTCGCCACCGACGCGTTCTTCACGTTCCTCATGGTCCAGTTCATCCGCACGATCCCGCGCGAGCTGGACGCGGCGGCCTGGGTCGACGGGGCCGGGTCGTTCCGGATCTTCTGGTCGATCATCCTGCCGCTCATGACCCCGGCGCTGGTGACGTCGGCGATCTTCACCTTCATCTGGACCTGGAACGACTTCTTCACGCCGCTGATCTACCTCACCTCCACCGAGATGTTCACGGTGCCGGTGGCGCTGAACTCGATGATGAGCTCGGAGACGTCGAGCGGGGTGGGCGCGCTGTTCGCGATGTCGCTGCTGTCGCTCCTGCCGGTGCTCGTGTTCTTCGTGACGGCCCAGAAGTACCTGATCCGCGGCATCTCGACGACGGGACTGAAATGAACCTGCGTACCCCCGATTGGCACCGGACGGCCACGCGCTGGACGCAGCTCACCCTCACCGAGAACGACCCGGCCGAGTTCGACCCCGGGTTCTGGATCGACGTCATGCGCCGGACCCGGTCCAACGCCGCGTGCATCAGCGCGGGGGGCTACATGGCCTTCTACCCGACGCGGATCCCGTACCACTACCGCAGCCGCCACCTCGGGGACACCGACCCGTTCGGTGCGCTCGTCGCGGGCGCCCGCGGGCTGGGCATGCACGTGATGGCGCGCGTCGACCCGCACGCCGTGCACGCGGACGCGCTCGCCGCCCACCCGGAGTGGGTGGACCGCACCCCCGACGGCGAGCCGCGCGAGCACTGGGCCTTCACCGGCACGTACGTGACCTGCCCGTTCGGGCCGTACAACCGGGAGTTCATCACGGAGGTGGCCCGCGAGCTGGTGCGGGAGTACGACATCGACGCGATCTTCGCGAACCGGTGGCAGGGCCACGACGTCTCCTACAGCGAGCACGCGCGCCGGTCGTTCTTCGACGCCACCGGTCACGAGCTGCCGATCGAGCCCTACGACCCGGACGACCTCGCGTGGAAGGCCTACGTCCCGTGGCGGCGCCAGCAGCTCAGCGAGCTCGTGGCGCTGTGGGACACCGCGGTGAAGGACATCCGCCCGCACGCGCGGTTCATCCCGAACCTCGGCGCGCTCGCCGTGCACGAGCTCGACCGCGACCTGATCGAGCGGCACTACCCCTTCTTCGTGCTCGACCGGCAGAGCCGCGCCGGCATCGAACCGCCGTGGACCGCGGGTCGCAACGCCAAGCGCAGCCGCGCGGCGTTCCGCGACCGCCCGGTGGGGCTGATCTCGTCGGTGGGTCCCGAGCACCACGCGCACCGGTGGAAGGACTCGGTGGCGAGCCCGGCGGAGATCCGGACGTGGATCGTGGACGGGTTCGCCCATGGCGGCTTCCCGTGGTTCACCAAGTTCAACGGCACCGTTCCCGATGACCGGTGGGTCGCGCCGGTCGTCGACGCGTTCGGCCTGCACGCGGCGGTGGAGCCGGTGCTCTCCCGGATGCGGGTGACGGCCGACGTGGCGGTGTTCGACGCGGCCGAGCCGGGAAGCGACGCGCACGAGGACGGCTTCCACCACGCGCTCGTGGAGGCGCGGATCCCGTTCGAGCTCGTGTCCGCCACCAGGTGCACCCCCGAGGAGCTCGGGCGCTTCCGGGTGCTCGTGCTGCCCAACGCCGAGCGGATGAGCGACGAGGCGTGCGCCGCCGTCCGCGAGTTCGTGCGGGCGGGCGGCGGCGTCGTCGCGGGCCACCGGACGTCGCTGCGAGCCGCGGACGGCGCGCCGCGGGCCGACTTCGGGCTCGCCGACGTGCTCGGCGTGCACCTGGAGCAGGACGCGCGCGGCCCGGTGAAGAACAACTACATCGCCCTGACCGGGGAGCACCCGGTGTCGGACGGGTACGGCGGCGCCCGCCGGATCATCGGCGGTACGCACCTGCTGCGCGTCGCCGCCGCACCGGACGCCGATGTGCCCTTCCGGTTCGTGCCGGACTACCCCGACCTGCCGATGGAGGAGCTCTACGCCCGCCGGCCGCCCGAGGACCCGGCTGTCGTGGCGCGGCAGGGCGCGGGACGCACGGTCCACATCGCGTTCGACATCGGTGCGCTGTTCTGGGAGACGCTGCAGCCGGACCACGGTCGGCTGATCGCGAACGCGGTGACGTGGGCCCTCGGCGGCCCGCCGCGGGTGGACGTCCGCGGCCCGGGCCTGCACGACGTCGCGGTGCACGAGGGCGACGGCGAGCTCGCGGTCTGCCTGGTCAACCTGACCAACCCGGGCGCGATGCGCGGTCCCGTGCGCGAGCTGCTCCCGGTGGGGCCGCTCACCGTCTCGGTGGCACTGCCGGACGGGTGGACGGGGGCGGGCGTGCGGCTGCTCATCGGGGCCTCGGCGCCGGACGTCACGGTCGCAGGCGGCCGGGTCTCGGTGGTCGTCGACTCGGTGGAGCTGCTCGAGGTGCTGCACCTCACGCGGGAACGCTGATGCGGCTCTGGTGGCACGAGCCGTTCCGCACGTTCCAGACGAACCTCCGCGAGATCGACGCCGGGCTCGACGTGGACCGGGTCCTCGACCGGATCGAGGAGTTCGGCGCGAACGCGTGGCTGCTGTCCGTCGGCGGGATCGTGTCGAACTACCCGACCGACCTGGCCGCGCAGACCCGAAACCCGGCGCTCGCCCAGCGGGAGAGCGGCGACCTCGTCGGGGATGCGGTGAGCGCGGCGCACGCGCGGGGGATCCGGCTGCTCGCCCGGATGGACTTCTCGAAGGTCGACCGGCGCCGCGCCGAGGAGCACCCGGAGTGGTGCTTCGTCGGGCCGGACGGGGAGTGGCAGGTCTACAACGGGCTGACCAGCGTCTGCCCGAGCGCGCCGTACTACCAGCGGGAGACCTTCGCCGTGGTCGACGAGGTGCTCTCGCGCTACGACGTCGACGGCTTCTTCTTCAACTGGGCCTCCTACAACGAGCGCGACTACAGCGGCCGCTACCGCGGCGTGTGCCAGTGCCTGTCCTGCGCTCGGGCGTTCGGCGGGCCGCTGCCGGCCGGACCCGACGATCCCGGATACCCGCGGTGGCGCCGGTTCGCCAAGGACATGATCGACGGCTTCTGCGCCCGGATGCGGGAGCGGATCGCGGCGCGCAGGCCGGAGGCGCCGCTGATCATGGGTGACACCGCCGACATCGTCTTTCACGAGGCGAACAACGCGGTCGGCCGCCCGCTGTGGCACCACCGCACGAGCGAGCACGTCAGCACCGCCCGCACCTACCGCCCGCACGTCCCGGTGTTCACCAACGCGGTCGGCTTCGTCGACATGCCCTACCGGCTCGCGGGCGAGGAGCCCGAGCACGTGGCGCAGTACCTCGTGCAGGCGATCTCACGGGGCGCGAACCCGTCGACGTACGTGATGGGGACGCCGGACGACGCGCGGTACGAGTGCCTCGACGTGGCCGGTCGGATCACGCGCCACCACCGCGACCACCAGCACGTGTACACCGATCTCGTCCCGGCGGCCCGTGCGCTGCTCGTGCGGCCCGACCTGCTGGCCCCCGATCCTGCGATCCCGGAGTTCCAGGGCCTCTACCGGGCACTGCTGGAACGGCACGTCCCGTTCGACGTGCTGGGGGAGGAACGGCTGGCCGACTGCGGGGGGCTCGGCGACCACACGGTCGTCGTGCTTCCCGATCTGGGCGCGCTCGCGCCGGGCGCGGTGGCCGCGCTCGACGCGTTCGCCGGTGCGGTCGTCACCACCGGCTCCAGCGGCTTCGACGGCAGCGCCGCCCAGCTCGCCGGGTCACCGGTGCACGAGCGGCTCGCCGTGCGCGACGGCGTCGAGGCCGTCCGGTCGATGCACCTGCTCCCCGACGGTGCCGGTGCGTTCCCGGTGCCGGTTGTCGGCGCGTACCACGTCGTCGCGCCCGCCGACGGTGCGCTCACCGCGATGCGGGTGCTCTCCCGGGCGCCCTACGGGCCGCCGGAGAAGTGCCACGGGCACGTGGAGCTCGCGCAGCCCGGGCTGCTGAGGTCGGAGCGGGTCACGGTGCTGCCGTGGACCGTCGGCCGGGCGTACCGGGAGGTCGGCCTGTCCGCCCACCGCGACCTCTTCGTCGACGCCGTGCTCGCCGCCGCACCCGCGCCGGTCGCCGTGGAGACCGACCTCCCGGACCAGGTGGAGGTGGTGCTCGGCCGGTCGCGGGCCGGGCTCGTGGTGCACCTGGTGAACCTCACCGGCGCCGGGCCGCAGCGCTTCGGGCCGCCCGTCACCGTGCACGGCAGCCACTTGCGGATCCCCTGGGCGGACCGCTGCGCGAGGGTGCGCGCGCTGCGTGCGGGCGTCGATCTGACCGTGACCGAGCGGGGTGTGGACCTTCCGCCGCTCGAGCTGTTCGAGGTGTTGGTCATCGACGGGGAGATGTGATGAACGAACCGCTTCTCGTGCTGGTCTGTGGCGTGTCGGGGCAGGAGGAGGAGCGGATCGGAGCGGCCGCGCCGGACGCCGAGATCGTGTTCGCCGCCCGCGTAGCCGATGTCGCCGACCGGCTCCCGGAGGCGCACGTGGTGGCCGGGAACCTCGACGCGGACGGCCTCGCGGCGGCGGCCCGGCTGCGGTGGGTGCACAGCTGGGCCGCCGGCGTGGACGGCGCGTTGTACCCCGAGATGGTGGCGAGCCCGGTGGTCCTGACGTCCTCGAAGGGCAACGGGGCCGTCCCGCTCGCCGAGCACGCCCTGATGCTCATGCTGATGCTCGACCGGGACGCGCCGCGCTGGCTGCGCGGGCAGGCTTCGCGCAGCTGGGACCGGTTCCGGCACGGCGAGCTCGCCGGCGCCACCTGCAGCATCGTCGGGATGGGCGGCGCGGGCGCGGCGCTCGCCCGCCGGGCCGCGGCGTTCGACATGCGGGTGCTGGGGCTGCGGCGCCGTCCCGACGAGCCGGCGCCCTGCGTGGAACGGATGTACGGGCCGGGGGACGTCGAGGCGTTCGTCGCCGAGGCGGACTTCGTGGTCGTCACCGCGGCCCTGACCGCGCAGAGCCGCGGGCTGCTCGGACGCGCCGCGTTCCGCGCCATGAAGCCCACCGCGCACTACGTCTGCGTGTCCCGCGGTGGGATCGCCGACGACGACGCGCTGCTCACCGCGCTGCGGGAAGGATGGATCGCCGGGGCGGGCCTGGACGCGCACACCGTCGAGCCGCTGCCGCCCGACAGCCCGTTCTGGTCGTTGCCGAACGTCATCGTCACCCCGCACAACGGCGCGACCACGGCGCAGACCGGGCGGCGCGGGGTGGACGTCTTCGTCGCCAACCTGGCCCGCTTCGTGGCGGGCGAGCCGCTGCGCAACGTCGTCGACAAGCGCGCCGGTTACTGATCTCACACCACCGGCACATGGGACGGCCCCCGCCAGGGGGGATTGGCGGGGGCCGTCGTTGGTTCAGCTCCGGGGGGTCGAGCTGAACCGCGTCCGGACACAGCCGGACAGCCCCATCGTAGCCCTTGACGAGCGCATCCGCGCGTTTCTCAGCGAAGCGAGTGGGGTGGTGTCGCGCGGCACCGACGCGGCAGGCACCTCGGTCTCCGTGCGTGTCTGGCAAGCTCGCCCGCGTGTCCGGTGCGCTCCCCCAGCAGTTGCCCACCCGGGCTCCGGCTCGCTCCGGTGCCGCCGCGTTCTTCGACCTCGACAAGACCATCATCGCCGGGTCGAGCGCGCTCGCGTTCAGCCGGCCGTTCCGCCGGCAGGGGCTCATCAGCAGGCGGGCCGCCCTGCGGAGCGGTTACGCGCAGTTGCTCCTGGTGCTGTCCGGTGCGGACGCCGACACGATGGACCTGCTGCGCAGGCGGATCACGGCGCTGTGCACCGGATGGGAGGTGGCGCAGATCCGCAGCATCGTGGCCGAGACGCTGCACGACATCGTGGAGCCGATGGTCTACGCCGAGGCCACCGACCTGATCGCCGAGCACCGCGCGAACGGTGACGAGGTCGTGGTGCTGTCGGCGTCGGGACTGGAGGTCGTCGAGCCGATCGCCGTGCTCGTCGGGGCCGACCGCTGCTTCGCCACCCGAATGGGCGTGGCCGACGGCAGGTACACGGGAGTGATCGACTACTACTGCTACGGCGAGGAGAAGGCCCAGGCTGCGCGCCAGGTCGCGGAGGAGCAGGGGTACCGGCTGGAGGACTGCCGCGCCTACTCCGACTCGATCACCGACCTGCCGCTGCTCGAGGCCGTCGGGCATCCCACGGTGGTCAACCCGGACCGCGCGCTGCGCCGGGAGGCCGAGCTGCGGGGCTGGCCGGTGCTGACGTTCGCCGACCCGGTCGCGTTGCGCTTCCGGCCGCCGCCCCTGCGCACCACGCTCACCGCGGCAGGCATCGGAGCGGCCGCTGCTCTGGCCGCAGTCGGCTGGTACGCGTGGCGGCGCCCGGCCCGCTACTGGTTCCGGTGGGGTTCCTGAGGGTGGCAGCGCGGCGACTGATCGCCACCGTGCGTGCCTGAACCGGTGCACCTCGCGGCGCCCCTTGCTGTGGTCCGAGTCACCGACTACAAAGGGCCTTACGGACCCCTGACCGGCCAGGGGCGGTGCGGCAGAGAAGCACCCGTCCACCCCGAGCAGGGCTCCGTGCGGGAAGGCCGGGCGCTCCACGCACAGCACGCCGCGGGAGGCATGTCGTCGTGGGCCTGCGTACCGGGACGCTGGACGCCGAGGCCACAACCACGACACGTAGTGCACGCCTGGATCTCGGACTTCCCGCGCAGATGGGCGGCGCTCCTCACCGGGGGCGTCGCCCATTTCGTTCGTCCGGAAGAATCTAGTGTCCCCCGCCGGAAGTCCGTT